>CAZRDG010000006.1:0-22498 GCA_964598775.1 uncultured Lacinutrix sp. | reverse complement strand
GCAAGTGATGGTATTGTAAATGAAAATTTAGCTGAGAATTTTGTAAATGAAGTGCAGTATAGTGAAGCAAAATTTTTCTATGGATTTCAAATCATGATGGAAAATATTCATAGTGAAACTTATTCACTACTAATAGATACTTATGTAAAAGACGAAAAGGAAAAAAATCAATTATTTAACGCCATTGAAAATTTTCCAGCGATCAAAAAGAAAGCAGATTGGGCTTTAAAATGGATTGAGTCTCCAAGTTTTGCAGAGCGTTTGATTGCTTTTGCAGCAGTAGAAGGTATTTTCTTCTCTGGCGCATTTTGTTCAATTTTTTGGCTAAAGAAAAGAGGCTTAATGCCAGGATTGACATTTTCAAATGAGTTAATTTCTAGAGATGAAGGAGTACATTGTGATTTTGCAGTTCATTTGCATGAAAAACACCTAGTAAATAAAGTTCCAAAACAACGTATTAGAGACATTTTGATTGATGCATTAGATATAGAAAGAGAATTTATTACAGAGTCTTTGCCTGCAAGCTTAATCGGGATGAATGCTAATTTAATGTCTCAGTATTTAGAGTTTGTTACAGATAGATTGTTAAATGAATTGGGTTGTGACAAAGAATATAACACAGCAAATCCATTTGATTTTATGGATATGATTTCTTTACAAGGAAAAACTAATTTCTTTGAAAAAAGAGTGTCTGAATACCAAAAGGCAGGTGTATTAAATAAAGAAGAGGATAAGGATAAGTTCACTTTTGATGCTGATTTTTAATTGAGAAATCAATAGAATTTATCGCCCCAATAAGGGAGTCAAATTAATTAATCTAATAGATTTAAAATTAAGAGTTAAAAAAATTCCGAATTTTCGGTAGTAGTCATGTCAACCCTTAATTTAAAATTGACCTAAAAATATAACTAACTAATTAATCCATTTTTCTGAAGGTGTATCAGAAAAAAAGCTAAAAACCACAAAAAGTATGTATGTAATAAAAAGAGACGGAAGAAAAGAATTAATGATGTTTGACAAAATCACAGCAAGAATAAGAAAACTTTGCTATGGTTTAAATGAATTGGTCGATCCTTTAAAGGTGGCCATGAGAGTTATTGAAGGTTTGTATGACGGTGTAACTACAAGCGAACTTGATAATCTTGCTGCAGAAATTGCTGCAACGATGACAACTGCTCATCCAGATTATGCGCGTTTAGCTGCTAGAATCTCAGTTTCTAATTTACATAAAAACACTAAAAAATCATTTAGTGAAGTAATGGAAGATTTATATACATACGTAAATCCTAGAACTGGAAAAAAAGCACCATTACTTTCAGACGAGGTTTATAAGGTTATCATGGATAATAAAGAAAAGTTAGACTCTACAATTATTTATAATCGTGATTTTGGATATGATTATTTTGGTTTCAAAACCTTAGAACGTTCTTATTTACTAAAACTTAACGGTCAAATTGCTGAGCGTCCTCAGCACATGCTTATGCGTGTTTCTGTTGGTATTCATTTAAATGATTTAGATTCAGCCATTGAGACTTATGAGTTAATGTCTAAAAAATATTTTACACACGCTACACCTACACTATTTAATGCTGGTACACCAAAACCACAAATGTCATCTTGCTTCTTATTAACCATGAAAGAAGATAGCATTGATGGTATTTATGACACATTAAAGCAAACAGCAAAAATCTCACAATCTGCTGGAGGAATCGGTTTAGCTATGCATAATATCAGAGCTACTGGAAGTTACATCGCAGGCACCAATGGCACTAGTAACGGAATTGTACCAATGCTTAAGGTGTTTAATGATACAGCGCGATATGTAGATCAAGGAGGAGGAAAGCGCAAAGGAAGCTTTGCTATTTACCTTGAAACTTGGCATGCAGATATTTTTGACTTTCTTGATTTAAAAAAGAACCATGGTAAAGAAGAAATGCGTGCAAGAGATTTATTCTATGCCATGTGGATTTCAGATTTGTTCATGAAACGAGTGCAAGAGGATGGAGACTGGACGTTAATGTGTCCAAACGAGTGTCCAGGATTGCCTGAAACACATAGTGAAGAGTTTGAAGCATTATACACAAAATACGAAGCAGAAGGGAAAGGGCGTAAAACAATAAAAGCACGTGAGCTTTGGGAAAAAATCATGGAATCTCAAATTGAGACAGGGACTCCTTACATGCTTTATAAAGATGCTGCTAACAGAAAATCAAATCAGAAAAATTTAGGAACCATTCGTTCATCAAACCTTTGTACAGAAATTTTAGAGTACACTTCACCAGATGAGGTAGCAGTTTGTAATTTGGCATCCATAGCATTACCAATGTTCATCAAGAATGGAGAGTTTGACCACAAGGAATTATTTAAAATAACAAAGCGTGTTACTAAAAACCTTAACAGGGTTATTGATAGAAATTACTATCCTGTAAAAGAAGCCGAAAACTCAAATTTCCGTCACAGACCAATTGGGTTAGGTGTACAAGGCTTAGCAGATACTTTTATAAGTTTACGTTTGCCGTTTACAAGTGACGAAGCAAAAAAGTTGAACCAAGATATTTTTGAAACCTTATATTTTGCTGCAGTAACTGCAAGTATGGAAGAAGCTAAAATAGATGGACCATACAAAACTTATAAAGGATCTCCAATAAGTAAAGGTGAATTCCAACACAACCTTTGGGGAATTAAAGACGAAGAATTAAGTGGAAATTGGGATTGGGCAAAATTACGCAAGCAAGTAATTAAACATGGTGTACGTAACTCATTATTAGTTGCTCCAATGCCAACTGCTAGTACATCTCAAATTTTAGGAAATAATGAGTGTTTTGAGCCATATACATCAAATATTTATACACGTCGTGTATTGTCTGGTGAGTTTATTGTGGTAAACAAGCACTTACTTGAAGACCTTGTTGAACTAGGACTTTGGAATGAAGGCTTAAAACAAGATATCATGCGAGCAAACGGTTCTGTGCAAGGCATTGATGTTATCCCTCAAGACATTAAAGAGCTATACAAAACCGTTTGGGAGCTGAGTATGAAAGATATAATTGATATGTCTCGTCAGCGAGGTTATTTTATTGACCAATCTCAATCACTTAACTTATTTATGGAAGGTGCTACGATGGCAAAACTAACATCGATGCATTTCTATGCTTGGAAAAGCGGTTTAAAAACAGGAATGTATTATTTACGTACTAAGAGTGCGGTAGACGCTATTAAATTCACCCTTGATACTAAGAAAAAAGAAGAACCTGTTGCTGAAGTAACTGAAGCAGTAGAGGTTATTCCAGTTGCTCAAGTTGACGCGAGTATCGTAGAAAAACAAAAAGAAAAAGCTGCTAAAACAGCTGCTAAATTTGCCCAACAAACTACCGAAGTCCAACCAATGTCTCCAGATGAGATGAAAGCACTTATTGCTCAGGCAAAAGCTGCTGAAGGTGACGACTGCTTAATGTGTGGAAGTTAATTTTTAATAAGTGTTTATAAAAAAAGCGCCTCGAAAGAGGCGCTTTTTTATTTTAAAATATCAGTTCCCAAATATGTATCGTCTTTATTGTAATACCAAGCGCGTACTTTTGGCATTTTAATACCATTTACAACCATTTCTTCAGAAAGTAAAATATACTCACCACTTAGATTATTTTGGTTGCCATTTACATCGGTTTTAAAAAACTGATAAACTTCCATGGCATAGGTTTCTGGGTTTAAATAAATATACCAAATATCGCTTCCTACATTTTCGTCATACGTTACTTTCAGAACTAAATAGTCTTTGTCTTTAAATGTTTTATGTTCGACAGTTTCAGAAATATGTGTTCCTGGATCTCTGAGTTTCATGGGTAAACCATATAAATAGGAGTAATAGTTTTTATACATTTTTGCCCTGTCACAATTAAGATTGTTCGCCTCAGCTTCCTCTTCGGTAAATGTTGTACTTCCATTAAAAGCAATGTTACAATTACCACCACGTACTTTGTATTCTACCATAGTAGTATCTCTAACTGCTTTTAGGTAAAAACCACCAACAGCGTTATCTAACATAATATCACTTTCTCTATTTGGAGCGTCTGGAGTTTCCATGGTCACATGAAAGGTTGAGTTAAATGAATTCCATATATTATTAGGATCATGATATGCAATAGCATTATTTAAGACCTGCTCTGAAGTAAGTTCTTTTTCGCAAGACATGAAAAGTAAAGTTATAAACGCAATAATGACATAATTTTTCATCTAGAAAGCTATTTTGATTTTTACGAATTTAATGGAATTTTATGGATTATGTAAATATGACTTACATCACATTTTTTTGAAAAATTAATTTGTAATATTACCTTTTCAGAATAATATAGTTGACAAAAACTAAGTATGGATTACGGTTTTTATGAAATTCTTCAGCTCATTGGTGCCTTAGGAGTATTTTTATTTGGAATGAAAGTGATGAGTGATGCACTCTTAAAACTGGCAGGAAATAGGATGCGCTCCATTTTGGCAACCATGACTTCTAATCGTTTTTTAGGCATTCTTACAGGTTTTTTCATCACTTCTGTAATTCAATCTTCATCGGCGACCACTTTAATGGTAGTTAGTTTTTCTAATGCAGGACTGCTAACACTCACAGAGTCTATTAGTGTTATTATGGGTGCTAATATAGGTACTACCATAACGGCGTGGCTAATTACAATTTTAGGGTTTAAAGTGAGCATGAGTGCAATTGCACTGCCACTTGTTGGATTTGGATTTGCCTTTACATTTGCTAAGAAAGAGCAAACTAAAAATATTGGTGGTTTTATTATTGGTTTTGCACTTCTGTTTATTGGGCTTCAGTTTTTAAAAGAAGCAATGCCTGATATAAAGAGTAATCCGGGAATACTAGAATTCTTGAGCAGATATACCGATTTAGGGTATTTATCAATCCTGTTGTTTTTATTGATAGGAACTGTTTTAACTGTGGTTATTCAGTCATCAAGTGCTACTATGGCCTTAACGCTTATCATGACTGCTGAAGGTTGGATTCCATTTGAAATGGCTGCAGCTATGGTTTTAGGCGAAAATATTGGAACCACGATTACTGCAAATCTTGCAGCTATTGTTGCAAATTATCAAGCCAAAAGAACAGCCAGAGCACATTTAATTTTTAACATTATTGGAGTCGTGTGGATGTTGATTTTGTTTTATCCTTTTTTAAAACTGATAAGTTGGATGTCAGTTAAGTTTGGATCTGAATCACCATATGTAAGTGCAGCAGCAATTCCAGTGGCAATCTCATTATTTCACACAACATTTAATGTTATTAACACCTTTTTACTGGTTTGGTTTGTAAACCCAATAGCTAAATTTGTTGAACGCATTGTTCCAGAAAAGATAGATCCTGGTAAATCTGTCGATGAACCTAAATTTTTAACCCAAGGTGCATTAAAATATCCAGAAACAGCAATAGCTACTCTTGTAAAGGAATCTAAATATTTATTTAAAAATGCTGTTTTTGAAATTGTGGCGCATGCCCTAAATATTCATAGGCAAGACATAAAATCAGACTTAAAACTCAAGAAGGTTATTAAAAAATCGAATATTCTTTTTGAAACCGATATTAGAGAGCTTTATACCACAAGAATAAAACACATTTATGGTGAGATTATCAAATTTGCGACAAAAGCTCAAAGTACTTTATCTTTAAATGAGTTACAAAATAGTGAAATAGCAGAGATAAAAGTAGCAAACAGGAGAATGGTGGAGATTATTAAAGATGTCAATGAATTAAGTAGAAATATTACATTGTATCTGAATTCTGAAAACAAGTATATCAAGAAAGAGTATGACAAGCTTAGAAAGCGTTTAGCAAAAGTTTTACGTGTCATTTATTTGTTCAGAACTGAAAAAGAAAACGAACGTTATTATAAAATTCTTAAAAGATTAAAAGAGAATGCTAGAATCAATAAGCACGCTGAAAATTTAGGAATAGATCATTTAATCAGAAAGGATTTAATAACAATTGATATGGCGTCATCTTTAGTAAATGATAGTGATACTGTGAATGACATAATCAAAAACCTAATAATAGTAGCCGAATTACTTTACGGTAAAAAAGATACATTACTGGAAAGTGAACATAAAAAAAGCACCTAGTAAATAGGTGCTTTTTTTTAGTATATTCTATTTCTATTCTTCATCAGAAATAGTTGCGGGTTTTACAGAACTATCATGAGCATCGTAATATTCTTGTAACAAGCTCATTGTAGCATTCAATAAGTCTTTTGTTTCCAATAACAAACTAAAATAAAGTGTTGTGTTCTTCGGACTTGATTCTTCAGTACGAGTGCGCTCTACTTGCTTTTGTATTTTATCTGTAACTAAAGAAATTATTTCTTGTTTTCTGCCAAGTATGACACCAATTTCCTCAAAAGATCTAGAATCAAATGCATTTTTGGTATTATTGAAGAAGGTTTCAAATCTGTCATCAACTTCTTTTAACTCTTTTATTTGGCTAAATTTTAATTTCTTATGCTTGTTATTTACATGCTTATGAGTCACTTTAGTGATGTACTCTAATGATTGAACCATATCCTGTAAGTAACCTAAAATATTAATATAAAAACTACTCGCACCAATACTTGATTCATCTAAATTTTTAATAAAATAGAAAACATTATCTCTCAACTCATCAATTTCATCAGAAAGCTTAACAATTTGTTTCTTATTTTTCTTTAAAAGATCTAGATCTTGTTTAGATAAACCATTTATGGCATTGGTATAAATTTTATTACCTCTTTTCACAACATTGGCGATATTTCCAGCACTTTCGTGAATGACACCCTGCAAAGAACTACTTTCTGCTGTTCTCAAGCTATCTTCAGCTTTAATAGTTTTAGTTTTTTTCTTGTGAGAAATGTAACTTCTTACCAGTAATAAAATTGCTAAGAAAAGTAAAACAGGAACCATTACATTGACATTCCAATGAAGAAAATAAGCAATAGTAGCTGCAGCAGCAAAAGCAATAAATGCAGTAAAGAACCATCCACCAATTACATTTAGTACACCAGCAACGCGATAAACAGCACTTTCTGCTCCCCAAGCTCTATCTGCCAATGAAGTACCCATGGCAACCATAAAGGTTACATAAGTGGTTGATAAAGGAAGCTTCATAGAAGTTGCAATAGAAATAAGCACAGAGGCAACCATTAAGTTAACGGCAGCTCTAACCATGTCAAATGCAGGTAATTCATGAACTTTATTTTTTGCTAATGATATTACAGGTTTTTCAAATTGTTTTTCAATTTTATTTTGCCATGATTCTGGCAAAACAGTAGAAGACATTTGAGACATTGCCATGGCTAATCTTACTAAACCACGTGACATCCAGTTAGGTTGAAAACGCTCTTTACCATCTCCTTCTCTTGAAAGGTTAATCTCGGTTTCTGTAACGTATTTTGCTTTTTTAGAAAACCACAAAGTTAATACCATCACTAAACCAGAAATAAATAAAAGCAAAGTAGGAGTAGGAACTTTTGAAGCCAAGACTTCCATACTAAAATCACTTGCAGCAACACCAGAAGCTACCCAAGCCTCATATGATTGCCAAGCTGCAATTGGAACACCAATAAAGTTAACCAAATCGTTTCCAGCAAACGCCAATGCCAATGCAAATGTTCCTACAATAATGATTAATTTATAGATATTATGCTTAAATGTTGTAATAACTAAATACGACAGTATTGACCAAAATATCATACTCACTCCAACAATGGCTAAAACTTGAGCCTCTAAAAACTCTTGAATGGTTGCGCCACCAAGAAAATCTAAACTGTCTTTTGCGAAAGGTGTTCCTTTCATTCCCTTTAAGAAGATAAAGTAAGTGATTCCAGTTAATGCGATACCTCCAAATAAAGATCCAACCCAACTAGCTTTTCTTTCAAAGTTATAAGATAATAATAACCTTGAAACCCATTGAACAAATGCTCCAACAGAAAAGGCAACCACAACGGAGAGGAGTATACCTAAAATAATTTCTGTGGCTTTTGATGTATTAATGTAATTTACAACATCTGTAAAAGAACCACCATCTGCGCCAATTTTTATTAACGCCATCGCAACTGACGCTCCAAGTAATTCAAATACAATAGATACAGTTGTTGAAGTTGGCATACCAACAGTGTTGAAAAAATCAAGAAGAAGTATGTCTGTAATCATCACAGCCATAAAAATGATCATGATTTCATCAAACATAAATTCACTTGGATTGAAAATTCCTTTTCTAGCAACCTCCATTAATCCACTTGAAAATATAGCACCGACAGCAACTCCAAGGCTGGCAACTATCATTATGGTTTTAAATGAAATGGCTTTTGAGCCAATTGCTGAATTCAAGAAATTAACAGCGTCATTACTAACACCTACAACCAAATCTGCAACAGCAAGAAAGGCAAGGGCAATAATCATTAATAAGTATATGTTTTCCATAATTAGCTTAAATTATTTTGCAAATATCTTATGCAAGTTTTGTTAATACGTTATCTTAATGTTATGTTTTAAAAATGAAGGTCAAACCCAATTCGAAAAGTAATATTGTCATCATTACCATCTAATGTTGTATAACTAATATCACTTTGCACTTTTAATTTATGACCGACAATAAATTTGTTTACTCCAAACGTATATTGTTTGCTTGGTAAGGCTCCAGTGACATCTTCGTAAGTAACAGTTGTATAGCGCGCAGCGATTTCATAGTTACTTTTAAACATATATCCTGCTTGTAAATTTAAAGCGTTACCAGTTAATACAATATCTCCGGTGGGAGTGACGCCATCTATTTCTGTAGCAATTTCGTCATCTGCAGTACGTTTTGCGTATTCACCCATAAATGAAAACCCATTATATTTAAACATAGCATCTGCAAAAATTGTAGTTTGGTCAGTTTCATATAAAGAACCATCTGCTCGCATCATATAATCTCCTGCAAACCCTCTTTCTCTGACTGCATCTTGATTATAATTATAGGTAAATCCTAACATTAATTTTGGGGTTTCCTCGCTTACAATTGCAGATTGAGTGTAATCACCTTTAGATTTAAAACTTCCCATTGGTAATAGCTCTAATCTAGCAGTATATTGTAATCCACCTTCATTTCCTTCAGTAACATTACGACCTTCACCTTGTGAAATCGAAAGTTTTTCACGCATTAAAAAATTACCCCCTAAATCAGAATTATGTCTTAGTTGAATACCTAAGTCACGGTCAATATTAAATCGACTATTTAATAAAGATCGATCTATAAGTTGAAGATCACCTGAGGATACAACACGTTCTACGTTGCCTGGAAGTTTAGTTTGTCCAGCCCAAAGCTCCCAGTTTTTTGCAAAACTCCACATGATAACAGCATCAAGAATATAACGAGGTGTATCTCTGTTAAATTCATTTGCCCCAGCAATATCTCTGTTAGATAACCCTAATTCGATTTTATATTTTAATTTCGGGCTATATGCATAGCCATCAAATTTTAATCGAGCACGACGAACAATAAAAGTGTGATCTGGACTGCCATATTTTGCGCCATTGTGATCCCATGATGACTCAGATCGCACTTGAAAACGTGGTGCAAATTTTATACTAAATGAACTGTCTTTGGCTGTAAAGTTAATTAATCCTTTTCCAAATGAAGTGTCACTTATTTCTTGGGCATTAACAAACAATGAAAGACCCAATAAACAAGTAATTGTCAATTTTAATTTCATAATAAGTATTAGTTTTTTGTCGCTGCAAAGAACCAACACTAATGTTAATTTAATGTAACCAAAACATTAATATTAAAATAAAAAAACTGCCTTGGCCAGAGGCAGTCATTAGAAATCATAATAATGTAGTCGACAAAAACTAATAGATTATATGAAACTAACTATTTGTCTTAAGACAGTAGCAAATATGCAATACATAAATAAGATAATTGTTTCCTTAATATTAATAAAACATTAAGGGAATGATACTTTTGAGTTGAAGGTAACATACTTAAAATCAATAAAATAAAGATTTAATGTAAATTTAATGTTATGTAAACATTGTTTCATTGTTAACAAATGTTTATATTTGAAATGTCGGCAAATTAATTTTAAATCATTATGCGTTATGAAGAAAAGTATTTTATTATTAGCACTTCTATTCGTAGCAGCCTCAACTTACGGACAAGCTGACACGAAATTGAAAACAGAAAAAAAAGGAGATTTAACTGAAGCAACTTATTTTTATGCTGATGGAAAGATCCAACAACAAGGCACTTTTAACGCTCAAGGTAAACTGCATGGAACATGGACAAGTTATGATGTCAATGGTAGCAAACTAGCAGTGGGAACTTATGAGAACAACAATAAAGTTGGGAAATGGTTTTTTTGGACTGATGGCGTGTTAAAAGAAGTTGATTACCTTGATTCAAGAATTGTAAGTGTAAACGAATGGAAAGACAAAACCAAAGTTGCAGTTAGAAACAAATAGCAAACTAAACAAATAAAAAAAGCTCCTAAAATTTAGGAGCTTTTTTTGTGACTAATCATAAACTAAAACTTGTAAGAATACCCTAGAGAAAACTCTGTCCCAGGGGTTCTTAATGAGAAAATTTGATTTTGTGTATTGAATGATTTATATGCACTTTCTCTTTCACTCCCTAAAATGTTTGATACCTTCAAATCTATACTAGAGCTTTTTTTCTCACCAAAAGATTTGTTAAGCGTAAAATTTAAACTTTCAAAGGGTTGAGTATAAACATCAGGGACTAATCCGATACCAACAACCTCAAGTGTTTCTCCTTGCACATTGAAAAACAATCCTGTTTGTAATCCTATATCAGAGTTATTATAATCTAAACCAAAGTTTAGTAAAAATGGTGCTTGTCCTTGTAAATCTCTTTCTCTACCTATAGATTCACCATCTCTTGCCGCTAATGTTCTACTTTCAAACTCATCATCTGACATGGTAAGCTCTGACTTAATAAACGACATATTGGCGTTAAATTTTAAGTTGTTTAAACCTTCAGAAATAAACCCTAATCGTTGTCTTACTTCAAACTCTACTCCATATACTTTAGCACTCCCTAAATTATCAACCGTTAATTGTGTTGGAGCTTGCAAAAAGAAGGCTTGCTCAATTGGATCTGTAAAATCTTTATAAAAACCACTTATAGCAAACATTTGTCCAGATTCACCAAAACGTTCATATCTTACATCAAAATTATTTACATAGGTTGGCACTAAATCGATATTACCAATAAATAATCTATTCGTTATAGGATCAAAAATCTGTGCAACTGACGCTTCTTTAAATGATGGTCTAGCTGTAGTTCGAGAATAAGAAGATCTAAGATTAGCATTATCTGAAAGTGCATAAATTAAGTTAGCAGATGGGAAAAAATCAAACTCATCTAAAATAAGTTGTCTGTTGTATGTAGTTGAATTGTTTTGACCTGTATAATATGAATTAAAAAACTCTGTTCTAACTCCTAAAACGGTTTTTAATTCTTCAGTAACATTAAACTCTGCTGAGAAATAAGTGGCTCCTATAGCATGTTCTCCTTCATACGCATCATTTGGATTAAATTGATCTCCGAACACAAGGTGAGTTCCAGAATCTGTTGTTGGATTCCAAAGGTTTTCTGGAGCTAACAAATTATCTACATTACCATCAGCAATAAAAGAATCGTCTCCACTTATGTTAAACGTGTAATCATCAATACTAAAATCTCTAAACTTATAAGTATAAGCTCCACCAAATTTAAGTTTAGCAGGTTTACCAAATAGCTCAATGGTTTTGTCTATGTCAATTTTTGCTGCCCAGTTTTCTTCAATAAGATTTCTCCAAAGTTGAAGTGGGAAAGTAGAAGCTGAAGGACTAATAAAATAATCACCTTCTCCTGATTGTTGAAGAGGAGTAATTCTATGGTTTTTGTCCATTACTTTTGAAAATGTTGGAGAAAACTTCCACTCTAAATTAAATGCATTTTCATCATCGCTTAAACGATGACTTCCATTAAGCAAAAGGTTAGTTACAGAGCGCTCAGTATAAGTTAAAGCGTTTTTAGATAAAGGCTCTAAACCACCACCAACACCATCTTGCGAAATAACCTGATCAAAAGTACCAGCTGTAGATTCACCGTTTTGAATATGTAATACATTAACTTTAAACTTAGATTTGTCTGTTTTATATGCTAATCCAAGCATTCCGTTTAATATGACATTATTTATACCTTCTGATCCATTTGAATTTAAAACAAAATTTAAATCATTAATTGATGAATCAGAATTGTTTTTTACATAAGCACCATCTCTTCTGTTTTCATAAAATGTGGTTTCATTTTTATAAGAGAATGAAGCTTGATAACCAATATTATCATCACCAATTGCATATTGATTTCCTAAAGTGAAGCCAAAATCAAAGTTAGCATTACTTGTTTCTTGCTTAGCTTGGAGTTCTTTTTGAAAACGATTGGTTAATGTATTTAAAAGAAGCTTATTCTCAAAAGTACCAGGGATTGGTTGATATCTATGTATTGGCAAATCTCTTGTGCCATCATCATATCCAAAAAAATCAGTATCACTACCAGTATAGGTTAAATACTTATCATTAAAGTGCATGTCTGGATTATAACCAGTCCCTAATGAAATGGTATATTCAGGTTTTGTTGGAAAGTCTTTAGTAACAATATCAACTATACCTCCTGTAAAATCTGCTGGATATTCAGCTGAGGCAGATTTAAGGACAATAACATTATCTAAAATATTGGTTGGGAATAAATCCATTTGAATGGTGTTTCTGTCTGGATCTAAACCAGGAATATCAATACCATTGAGAATTGATTTTGTATAACGATCGCCTAGACCACGAACATAAACATACTTACCACCTTCAATAGATACTCCTGGAATGTTTTTAACAGCACTTGCCAAGTTACTTGCTCCAGTACTTTTAATGGACTGAGCAGACAAACCATCTAACACAACCACAGATTTTTTTTGAAGGTTTAAAACTGAGCTTTCGGTATTTCGTTTTGCAGAAGTAGTAATAACAATAGTTTCTAAGGAATTTGTTCCTAGTGTAACATCCAAAGGTGTAACCTCATCATCTTTGATAACAACATCACTTATTTCTTGGGTTGTGTAACCTACAAATGAAAACACTATAGTATAAGTACCAGGCTCTAATTCTAATTGGTATTTACCATCAAAATCCGAAGTTGTTCCAATGGTTGTTCCTTTTACCAAAATATTTGCAAAAGCCATTGGTTCTACAAACTCACCATCTATAACAACACCAGCTAATGTACCTGTTTGAGCTTTTACAACGCTTAAAGATAAAAGTAGAAGTATTAATAGGGAGTATATGTTTTTTTTCATAATTAATTATCTATCTAAACTATACTACTCGTTAATGTTTATAACGAGTAGTATAGTTTGTATTTTTAGTTTTAGAAATACTACATCTAAAGGTTTTATATTAAAACCCTAAATTACCCGCAGTATTAGAATATGTCCATGCTAATCCTGAAGTTGTTGCGCCAATTGTTTGTGAGCCAAGAGTAACAGCGGAAGCAGTATCACCAAAACCTGAAACTGTAACTGTTTCAGCTTTGTTTAAAAATAAACTTGTTACATCTGTTACACCATCAGGTAAAACAATCTCCCAAGCGCCAAAGGTTAACAAACCATCATTATAATTTGTTGCAACACCATCGTTATCAAGTTCAATGTCTGAAGACGCTTTAAAACCATAAGCAAATATGTTGCTCGTATGTCCCATAGCTTTACTTCTATAGTCAGCATATTCGCCATTTTCGGTAACCATATTACCAATAATTGTAGCGTTTTGTAAGGTAAAAGAACCTGTAGCAGTACCTTCTGGACCATCTATTTCAAAGGCATGGTCTGAAAAATCTCCTAAAACCACAACGGCATTGTCAATAGTTCCAGAATAAGCTTGGTCAATATCTAAAGCATCATCACCTTGAGCCCAAACCATTAAGTTTGATGCGTTAACTGTGCCGCCAAAAAACTCAATACCATCATCAACATTGGCTACAACTTCAATATTGTTTATTATAGTTCCATTACCAACTCCACCTAATGTCAAACCATTAATTTCGTTTCCTTCACCAATTAATGCACCACCATGACGAATAGAGATGTATGATAAAACACCAGAATTATCTCCTGGGTCTGTTCCACCATATAAACCAAAAGTATCATCTGCTGGAATTCCTTCTATTTGAGCTTCAAGGATATCACCAGAAAAAGAACAAGGAGCGTAACCTAAAATTATTAATCCTCCCCAAAGACCTCTATCATTTTCATCTAAATTAGTTCCAGCAGTTTCACCAATTTCAATGTTATCTGAAGAAGAAGTAAAAATAATTGGTTTTGATGGAGTACCTACGGCATTTATTTTAGCTCCTCTTGCAACAATTAATGCAGAAGCCAATGAACCAGTTCCAGGAGTTCCTTTAATAATTGTGCCTTCTTCTATCGTAAGCGTCGCGCCAGCATCTACAACAACCTTTTGGTTAAGTTTATAAATGTTATCGCTTGTCCAAGTTGTATTTTCAGTAATAGCTCCAGTAACATCTATTACAGTACTTCCACTTCCATTATCACCTCCATTTTGGATAATTGTAGTTTCTTCAATAATAATAGGTGTATCATCATCTTTAAAACATCCTGTAAAGATTAACATACTTGCTAATAAACTCGATAATAATAATTTTTTCATTGTATTTGATTTAATTTTTTTCTGAATTATTTCTCGGCACAAAGAAACTCACAAAGTGTAAAGTAGAGGTTAAACACAGGTTAAACCTCAGTAACATAAGGGTTATTAAAACGTTATGAGATACTGCTTATATTTTATAATTAGAAACAATAATTTAACATTGAAATATTTATCTTGCAGCTAATTATTTTAATATGAACTGGGAACAATTACTCTCCTTAAAACGATTTGGAGACACCAATAAACGACTTAGGGTTGAACAAGATGAAACGCGCTTAGGCTTTGAAGTTGATTACGATAGGATTATTTTTTCGGCTGAATTTAGAAGTCTTCAGGATAAGACCCAAGTGATTCCTTTATCTGAAACAGATTTTGTACATACGAGATTAACGCATAGCCTAGAGGTTAGTGTGGTTGGAAGATCTTTAGGCAGGCAAGTTGGTGCAAAACTATTGGAAAAGCATCCGCATTTAAGGGAAATTCACGGATATCAAACCAATGATTTTGGAGCCATTGTTGCAGCTGCAGCATTAGCACATGATATTGGAAATCCACCTTTCGGTCATTCAGGCGAAAAGGCAATCGGCCACTTTTTCAAAGTTGGTGAGGGTAAAAACTTTGCGCAAAAATTAAAGCCGAAAGAATATCAAGATTTATGTGATTTTGAAGGAAATGCTAATGGCTTCAAAATATTAACGCAAAATAGAGAGGGCAGAGAAGGAGGTTTGCGCTTAAGTTATGCAACTTTAGGTGCATTTATGAAATATCCTAAAGAGTCGTTGCCTAAAAAGCCTTCAGCACATATTGCTGATAAAAAATATGGATTTTTTCAAAGTGAAAAAGATTCATT
The DNA here is from genome assembly GCA_964598775.1 of uncultured Lacinutrix sp. Lineage (GTDB taxonomy): Bacteria > Bacteroidota > Bacteroidia > Flavobacteriales > Flavobacteriaceae > CAJQLB01. The sequence continues at coordinate 6,912 of CAZRDG010000006.1, read as the reverse complement.
TTTAGATATGGCGACTGATTTAAAACTAACTCCTGTTTTAGAAGGCAATGACGTTAGTTTTTCCAGACATCCACTAGCTTTTTTAGTTGAAGCAGCAGATGATATTTGCTATACCATTATCGATTTTGAAGATGGTATTAATTTAGGTCTCATACCAGAAGAATTTGCCTTAGAATATTTAATAAACCTAGTAAGAGGAACGATAAATGTTGAAAAATATCACGCTTTAAAAAACACTCAAGATCGAGTTAGTTATTTAAGAGCATTAGCAATTAATGCACTTATTAACGAAGCAGTTGATGTTTTTATGAAAAACGAAGAGCTCATCCTTAAAGGAGATTTTAATCACGCATTATTAGATAAATGTAAATATGAAGCTCAAATTAATGACATTATTAAATTAAGCGTAAAAAACATCTACCAATCAAAAGAAGTTATTGAAAAAGAAATTTCAGGTTTCGAAGTTATTAATACACTTCTAAAAACCTTTTGCTTATCAGTAAACAACGAATTCAATAATGAGGCTTCTAGTTATGATAAATTAATTTTACGAGTATTGCCTGAAACTATTGATTTTCAAAGTAATGATTTATATTCAAGGTTAATAAATATCTGTCATTACATTTCATTACTTTCTGACAGAAACGCCATTTTATTATATAAAAAACTAAAAGGACTATCAATAAATTAGAATAAAAGAAAAGGAATTCATAAATTTATCGGCCTAACTATCAAATAACCATACATTTAAATACAATTACTATGAAAAACAAACTACGCAACTCTTTATTATTAGCAATCTTTGCTTTAGGAGGCTTTTATCTTTTTAATTTTTCTGAGCAAAAAATAGAAACTACAGAATTAAAAGCTGACATCACTGTTAAAACTAAAAAGAAAACAGAAGATGAAAGAAGATTATACACTGAAGAAAGATTAAGACATGAATTTAATTTACAAAAGAACCCAATAACAGGAGAGATACCTGAAGACGAAAAAGAAACAGAATATCAAAATGCTTTGTTGGCTAAAGAAAATGCCTCACTTAATAGGGTCACAACAAGCACTTATACGTCCAGAGGTCCAACGAATTTTGGTGGTAGAACAAGAGCTATGGCTGTTGATATTTCAGATGTAACCAGCAATACAATTTTAGCTGGAGGAATCAGTAGCGGAATGTTTAAAACTACTAATGGAGGATCTAGCTGGACAAAAGTATCTTCTAATGGAGAAATTCATAATGTAAGTGCTATTGCACAAGATCCTAGATCTGGATTTCAAAATATCTGGTATTATGGAACAGGTGAGTGGTCTGGAAATAGTGCAAGTTTAGGATCTTCATACAGAGGTTTTGGTGTTTGGAGATCTACTGATAGTGGTGATACTTGGACTCAGATAGCAACTACAGCTGCTGGAGCATTTGAATCATTTGATAATTTTTTTGATTATGTTAATGCTTTAGCGGTAAGTCCAATTAATGGAGACTTAATGGTTGCAGTTACAGGAAAAATTTATAGACTTCCTGGTGGTACAGGAACTGCGGTTATAGAACGTGAAATGCCTGGTGGTACAACAGGCTGGACAGATGTTAAAATAAATGGTGCTGGAGTTGTGTATGCTAGTTTTCAGGGTAATTCTGGACCTACCATTAATGGTGTTTGGACCTCTCCAACAGGAAATGGTTCTTGGACTAGAATTGCGTCCAATGGCACACCAGTTGGGTGGTTTTCTAATGGAAGAATCGTTTTAGCAACATCACCTTCTAACAATGATATTATTTATGCATACTTTGCTAATGGCATTTCAGGAGGAATTGAAGCAGATTTATGGCAATACAATGCCGGAACAACGACTTGGACGGATTATTCTTCAACTTTACCAGATGAGCCAGGAGGAAACCTGGCTGGTAACGACCCTTTAGCAATTCAAGGAGGATATGATTTGGTGGTTTCAGTTAAACCAGACGATGAAAATTTTGTTATTATAGGTGGAACAAATGTTTATAAAATTGAAGATATCACAACCGATCCAACTTTTGTTAGAATTGGAGGTTATGCCAATAATTTAAGTTATGCTTTATATAGTGTAGGAGGTACAGAACACCATCCAGATATTCATGCCCTAGTATTCGACCCAAATAATAGTAATAAGTTCTATTCTGGTACAGATGGAGGTATTCATAGCACACCAGATATTACTGCTGCTACAATTCCTTGGACAAGCTTAAACAATAATTACCAAACCTATCAGTTTTATCACATTGCACAAGATCACACTACAGGGAGTAATGGAGTTATAGGTGGGACTCAAGATAATGGTACTAAATTAGGAGGCACAGATATAGGACTTCCAGATAATACAACTATGGCTGGGTACTTTGGTGGAGATGGTGTTGCTGTTGGAATAACCAGAAGAAATGCTGGAGCTAATTATCAGCTTTATTTTGGTAGTCAAAATGGTAACATATATACAGACTATCCAGGATTTAGGTTTATAAGCCCTGCAGGATCTAGCAGTCAATTTGTTACTTACTTTTACCTCGACCCTGTTAATGACAATGCCCTATATTATGCAGGACAAAATATTTTGTACAAAACAACTAATGCTGAAAATGTAACAACAGCAATTAATGCTTCAAATTGGCAAAACTTGGGAGTGCTTCCAATTAATCAAAACATAAGAAGTTTTGCTACCTCTCCTGGTGTTTATAATGCATCAACTAGTTATTTACTAATTGGAGGTCAAAATGGAGGAGTTTTTAGATTAGATGACCCTCATAACGCAACGGCTGCCAATTCAGCGGTTAATATAACTCCATCTGGAGCATCAACTGCTGCTGGTTCAATCGTAAGTGGTTTAGCAATTCATCCAACAAATCCTGATATTGCTATTGCAGTTTATGCCAATTACGGTATAACAAGTATTTATATTACCTCAAATGCCACTGCAGCAACACCAACATGGACACTTGTGGAGCAAAATTTAAGTGCTCATTCTATTCGTTCAGCAGCAATTGCTGAGGTAGGTGCTCAAACCATATATTTCGTGGGAACAGCGAGAGGTTTGTATTCTAACGCTGATCCAGAAAATAATAATTGGGAAATTGAAGGACAGAATGAAATGGGACTTGCTGTAATAAGTAGTTTAGATTACCGACCTGCTGATAATAAATTAATCATTGGTACTCATGGTAACGGAATGTTTGAAACGACAGTTGAGAATACGCTTTCTGTAAATAGTTACAGTGAACTTGAAAACAAGATTTCAATTTACCCTAATCCAGCTCAATCTGAAATTAATTTTAAGATCAATAATGTTAACTTTTCAGAAAAAACAAATTATAGTATAATAGATGTTACAGGGAAAGTTGTTGCAACTGGAGTTATTAATGATAAAAAAGTTAATGTTTCAAGATTGAACTCGGGGCTTTACTTTGTTAATATTAGTGCTAATGGATTAAAACAAACGTTAAAGTTTATTAAAAAATAATAATCTTAAAATCCATTTGATTTAAATTTATTAAACAGAGATTCATCGCGAATCTCTGTTTTTTTATAATTAATAAAAGACGAAACATAATCAAATATAGCATTTAATCTATTAAATTTGCTTTTTAACGATTAAATATTTAAGTTTACAACAGATATTAACCCTAAATTATGTTATGATGAAAAAAAACCTACTAGCTGCTATAGTTATATTTTTCTTCACATTTGTTGTGTTATTGGTTATGAGTGACATAAACAATAGAAAGAATCCGGAAGTTCAGACTAATTACTATGCTATAGAAGATTAATCAATATCTTTTAAAATATCAATTATTTTTTGCTTGATGCTTTCAATATCCAAGCCAATACTTTTTTGGAGTTGATTTAAACTTCCATGTTCGATAAATCCATCTGGTATTCCTAGAACGGTAATTTCAGTTTTATAATTTTTTACTGCAGCAAATTCAACAATAGAACTACCAAAGCCACCTTTAATACAATTATCCTCAATTGTTAATATATGGCTATATGTTGTAAATATGTTATGCAATAAATTTTCATCCAATGGTTTAATAAAGCGTAAGTCATAATGTGAAACATTAAGGTTTGAAATAGCGTCTGAAACATTTTTTGCAATTGTGCCAATACTTAAAACAGCCATTTGGTCTCCTTTTTTAAGTTGAGTTCCAGTGCCAATTTCAATCTTTTCGAAAGGTTGTTCCCATTTTATAGTAACACCTTTTCCTCTAGGATATCTTATTGCAATTGGATGATTCAGTCCTAATTGAGCAGTATACATTATGTTTCTCAATTCAATTTCGTTTTTAGGAGCAAACACAATTAGATTTGGAATACATCGTAAATAGGCCAAATCAAACACGCCATGATGTGTTGCACCATCCTCACCAACCAGACCAGCTCTGTCCAGACAAAATATGACAGGTAAATTTTGCAAAGCTACATCATGTATGACCTGATCATAAGCTCGTTGTAAGAATGTAGAATAAATATTACAAAATGGAATTAATCCCTGAGTTGCCATTCCTGCAGCAAGTGTAACTGCATGCTGCTCTGCAATGCCAACATCAAATGCTCTATCAGGAAATACATCCATCATATATTTTAAAGAACTACCAGTAGGCATCGCTGGAGTGATTCCAATAATATTTTTATTTTGCTTTGCTAACTCAACAATAGTATAACCAAATACATCTTGGTATTTTGGAGGTTCAATGGTCTCAGCTTTTACATAAATTTCACCAGTGGCGGGATCAAATTTTCCAGGTGCATGATATTTTACTTGATTGTCTTCTGCTTGCTTTAATCCTTTTCCTTTCGTAGTGATAATGTGCAAAATTTTTGGCCCTTTTACTGTTTTCAAACGTTCTAATTCATACATGACATTAAAAATATCATGACCATCAATTGGACCAGAATAATCAAAATTTAAAGCCTCAAAAATATTATCTTGCTTTTGCTTACCAATTTTCACATTGGTCAAATATTGCTTTAAAGCACCAACACTTGGATCAATTCCAATAGCATTGTCGTTTAAAACAATTAGAAGATTAGCATCAGTAACTCCAGCATGATTTAAGCCTTCGAACGCCATTCCACTTGCAATAGAAGCATCTCCAATTACTGCAATATGATGTCTTTTTTCACCTTTTAGTTTGCTGGCAATTGCCATTCCTAAAGCAGCCGAAATAGAGGTTGATGAATGTCCTACCCCAAATGTATCATAAATACTTTCTTCACGTTTTGGGAAACCACTAATACCGCCAAATTGTCTGTTGGTATGAAAAATAGTTTTGCGTTCGGTTAATATTTTATGACCATAAGCCTGATGGCCAACATCCCAAATCAGTAAATCTTCAGGTGTGTTAAACACATAATGCAGGGCAATAGTTAATTCAACAACACCAAGACTTGCTCCTAAATGGCCTTCTTTTGTAGCCACAATATCAATGATAAATTCACGTAATTCTTGGGCAAGTTGAGGTAAGTCGTCTATGTTAAGTTGACGTAAATCTATAGGTGATTGTATAGTGTCTAATAATTTTTGCATCAGTTTACAAATGTACAAGATGAAATTGTATTTTTACGCTTATGGAGAATCCTTTTGATGATACTTATTTTATGAAAAAAGCACTTCAAGAAGCTGAAATGGCTTTTGATAAAGGTGAAGTACCAGTTGGAGCTATAGTAGTGATCGAAAATAGAATTATTGCAAGGGCTCATAATCTAACAGAAACCTTAAATGATGTTACTGCACATGCCGAAATGCAAGCCATTACAGCTGCAGCGAATTTTTTAGGAGGTAAATATTTGCACAATTGTACGCTTTATGTGACTTTGGAACCTTGTCAAATGTGTGCTGGTGCATTATATTGGAGTCAGATTTCTAATATTGTATATGCTACCAGAGATGAGGAGCGAGGATGCATCAATTTAAAAACAAAGTTACATCCCAAAACTAAAATGATAGGTGGAGTTCTTGCGGAAGAAGCTTCGGGTGTTTTAAAACGATTTTTTATAGAGAAGCGAAATTTAAACTGAGAGAATTACTTTTCGTGATTTCTCATTTTGTCTATATTTTCTTTAGTAATCATATAGTCCTCGACTTTTTTGTCTTTCCATCTGTAATAAGAAAAAAGGGGGAAAACCACAAAAAATAAAACAACTACACCACCACCAATAAGTTTTTGGGAGTAAGATTCATCCAAGAAATAACCAGATGCGATACAAACAACTGAAACCATAAAGAAAAGCCAAATTATATATTTCATCATGAGGTAAAATTAATTAATTCTCGTCGATAGGCTGTTAATAATTTTGATTTAGACACAAAGCCATAATATTTTTCATTTTTAAGTACAGGCAAGTTCCATGCACCTGAATCTTGAAATTTTTGCATCACTTTTTGCATAGAGTCTTTTTCGTAACTAATAATTTCTGGAGGATTACGCATAAAAGTTTCAACCGTAGTTGTTTCATATAAAGATTGGTCGAACATGACATCTCTAATACTGTCCAAAAGGACTATACCAACTAAATTATCATATTCATCTACTACTGGGAATAAGTTTCTGTTTGATTTAGCCACGCCATCATGAAGCATTTCGCCAAGCGTCATTTCAGGGTTTAGCTTGACAAAATTATCCTCAATTACGGAGTCCATTTTCATTAAAGTCAATACACTTTGATCTTTATCATGCGTTAGTAATTGTCCTTTTTCTGCTAATTCTTTGGTGTAAATAGTGTGCTCTAGGCTGTTTTTGGTTAAAATGAAAGACATTGCAACGGTAATCATCAAAGGCACAAAAAGCTCATAACTTCCTGTAATTTCAGCAATTAAGAAAATGGCTGTTAATGGCGCGTGTAAAACACCAGCGATTAGTCCAGCCATACCTAATAAAGTAAAATT
>CAZRDG010000005.1:0-22608 GCA_964598775.1 uncultured Lacinutrix sp. | reverse complement strand
CTTCTTCTTTTTTTATGAATTCATTCAACTCAGTGTAACTTAAAATTTCAGCGGCATATTTTGGAGGTGTTAAATCTTCTAATTCAAAAATAAACAAGGTGTCTTTTCTTCTGCTTGTTATTATTTCGTCATCATTTTCTCCAATATTTCGCTTCGTATAATTTATAAGTCTGTAGGTAGAGTCTTTAGGAATATAAGAAATTCTATCTGCTTTTATTTTATATTTTAGTTCGTTACCTTCAAAATGCTCTAAAGTAAAATCTCGTCCTGTGTTTGTTTTCGTGTCAAAATTACTGACATAAATATATTCTTTATCATTAATTTGTCTATACAGGTTTTGAGTTTCTTTATCTTTGCTTCCACCTTTTAAATATTTATAAGTAAACTCATTAAACCCTTTACTTGCCTTAGGTGTTAAATACATTCCTAATAATAATGAGAATCCAGCAACAATAAATCCACCTATGAAATAAGGCCTTAAAAACCTCCAAAAAGAAACACCAGAACTTAAAAAGGCAATAACTTCTGTATTATTCGCTAGCTTTGAAGTAAACCATATTACAGACAAAAACAAAAACAATGGGAATAGTAAATTGGCAAAGTAAATTGAAAAGTCTAAATAATATAATGCCACTTCTTCAAAAGGTACTTTGTTTGCTAAGATTTTATCAATCTTTTCAGCAAGATTTACTGTAATAGCAATTGGTATAAACAACACGATCATTAACAAAAATGTTATTAAGTAACGCTTTAATATGTACCAATCAAGTATCTTCATTGTTATTACAAACGCTTATCCATTTGTTTAACCATTGTGTCTTTCCAAATTCTAAAATCTCCTGCTAAGATATGTTTTCTGGCTTCTCTTACCAACCACAAATAAAATCCTAAATTATGTATGGTTGCAATTTGTGCTCCTAGCCTTTCATTTACAGTAAACAGATGACGTAAATATGCTTTTGAGTAATCTGTATCAACAAAAGTAATGGCCATATCATCAATTAGAGAAAAGTCATCTTCCCACTTTTTATTTTTTATATTTATGGTGCCATGAGCAGTAAATAGCATTCCGTTTCTGGCATTACGAGTCGGCATTACACAATCAAACATATCTATACCTAACGCAATATTTTCGAGAATATTTATTGGAGTACCAACTCCCATTAAATAACGTGGTTTGTCCTCTGGAAGAATTTCGCAAACAACATCAGTCATGGCATACATTTCTTCATCAGGCTCACCAACAGATAACCCACCGATTGCATTTCCGACTGCTCCAGCATTTGCAATATATTCCGCTGATTGCTGACGCAAATCTTTATAGGTGCTACCTTGTACTATTGGAAAAAAAGCTTGGCCATAGTCATACTTCAAAGGTGTTTTATCAAGATGATTGATACATCTATCCAACCAACGATGGGTCATATGCATAGATCGTTTAGCGTAATTATAATCACATGGATAAGGTGTACATTCATCAAACGCCATAATAATATCTGCACCAATGGTTCGCTGAATTTCCATTACGTTTTCTGGTGTAAAGGTATGGTAGCTTCCATCAATATGACTTTTAAACTTAACGCCTTCTTCTTTTATTTTTCTATTTGCAGACAATGAGTAAACTTGGTAACCGCCTGAATCAGTCAAAATATTTCTTTCCCAATTCATGAATTTATGTAAACCACCTGCTTGCTCTAAAATTGACGTTTGAGGTCTAAGATATAAGTGATAAGTGTTTCCTAAAATAATATCAGGATTAATGTCATTTTTCAATTCTCTTTGATGAACACCTTTAACAGAAGCAACAGTTCCGACAGGCATGAAAATTGGAGTTTCAATAACGCCATGATCTGTAGTGATTTGCCCTGCTCTTGCTTTACTTTGTGAGTCTTTGCCTTCTAGCTTAAAAATCATATATCTGTGTTAACAGCGAGCAAAGATAATTAACAAAATTGCATTAAGGTCTTAACAAGCTATTAAATTGTTAGCAAATCATAGCATTTCGTTAATAAGTGCTTTAAACCATACTTTGACAAGGCTAAGTAATGGTTTATTTTTGCTCGAAATTTGAAAGAACTACTTATGGTAAACACACAACAACTAAAGGATTTAACCACTCAAGTTCGTAGAGATATCTTACGAATGGTACACAAGGTAAACTCTGGACATCCAGGAGGTTCACTAGGTTGTGCTGAATTTTTCGTGACTTTGTATTCTGAACTTATGGAGCGTAATGAAGGTTTTGATATGGATGGTATTGGCGAAGATTTGTTCTTCTTGTCTAATGGCCATATTTCTCCTGTTTATTATAGTGTTTTAGCAAGATCAGGTTATTTCCCGATTGATGAATTAAATACGTTTAGATTGATAAACTCTCGTTTACAAGGTCATCCTACAACTCATGAAGGTCTTCCAGGAGTAAGAATCGCTTCAGGTTCTCTCGGACAAGGAATGTCAGTAGCTATAGGAGCTGCACAAGCAAAAAAATTAAATGGTGATAATCATTTAATATACAGTCTTCATGGTGATGGCGAATTACAAGAAGGTCAAAACTGGGAAGCCATAATGTATGCTTCGGCTAAAAAGGTTGATAATTTAATTTCTACAGTTGACTTAAACGGTCAGCAAATTGATGGTTCAACAGATACTGTTTTGCCAATGGGAAATATAAAAGAAAAGTTTGAAGCTTTTGGTTGGATTGTAATTGAAATTGAAAAAGGTAACGATATTGATGCCATTAGAAAAGGAATGACTGAAGCCAAATCAAAAACTGGAAACGGTAAACCAGTTTGTGTTTTACTCAAAACTGTTATGGGCAATGGTGTAGATTTTATGATGCATACACATGCTTGGCATGGTAAAGCGCCAAATGACGAGCAATTAGCAATTGGTTTAGCGCAAAACCCAGAAACATTAGGAGATTATTAAAACCTACAAAACACAAGACATGAAAACATACACATATACAGAAAAAAAAGATACAAGAAGTGGTTTTGGAGCAGGATTAGCTGAATTAGGAAGAACCAATCCTAACGTTGTAGCTCTTTGTGCCGATTTGATTGGATCATTAAAAATGGACAAGTTTATCGAAGAAAATCCTGAACGCTTTTTTCAAGTTGGAATTGCTGAGGCAAACATGATGGGAATTGCAGCAGGATTAACCATCGGTGGAAAAATTCCATTTACAGGAACCTTTGCTAATTTTTCAACAGGCCGTGTTTACGATCAAATTCGTCAATCCATTGCCTATTCAGGAAAAAATGTAAAAATCTGTGCTTCACATGCTGGATTGACACTTGGTGAAGATGGAGCAACACATCAAATTCTTGAAGATATTGGACTTATGAAAATGTTGCCAGGAATGGTAGTTATTAATCCATGTGATTATAATCAAACAAAAGCCGCAACCATTGCAATTGCAGATCATGATGGTCCTGTTTATTTACGATTTGGGCGTCCATCTGTTCCAATTTTCACACCTGAAAATCAAAAATTTGAAATTGGAAAAGCGATTAATATGACTGAAGGTACTGATGTCACTATCGTGGCGACTGGTCACTTAGTCTGGGAAGCCCTAGAGGCTTCAAAAGCTTTGTTTGAAGAAGGTATTTCTGCTGAAGTTATAAATATTCACACCATAAAACCTTTAGACGAAAAGGCTATCTTAGAATCTGTTGCTAAAACGGGTTGCATTGTAACAGCTGAGGAACATAATTACCTTGGTGGTCTAGGCGAGAGTGTATCGAGAGTATTAGCTTTACACAAGCCAACACCACAAGAATTTGTAGCAACAAATGATACCTTTGGTGAATCTGGAACTCCCGCCCAACTTATGGACAAGTATGGTCTTAATAGTAAAGCTATAATTAGCAAAGCAAAAGCTGTTATAGCTAGAAAATAAAAAATTCAACTTGAATTATAAGAAGGCTCTTTTATTAATTTAATAGAGCCTTTTTTTTATTCTAAATCTTTTTAAAGAAAATAATATTTGTTTGGCAGCGTTTTTGTTACATATACATTCAAATCTAAAAACGAAAACAATTATGAAGAAACTAATTTTATTAGTAGCACTAACAACCACCTGCACTTTTACATTTGCACAAGCTGGATCATCCTTCGGTATTAAAGGAGGACTTAACTACAATGCAAATGGGGATTATTTTGAATCAATAGGAGAAACCGTTGAAGATCCAACAAGAAATATTGGTTATCATATTGGTCTATTTGGTAAGATTGGTAACTCACTTTATTTCAGACCTGAGTTGGTATACACCAGTACAAAAAGCGAATACGATAGTGGCGATTTTGACATGCAAAAAATTGATGCTCCACTTTTAGTTGGTATTAAAATATTGGGTCCGATTAGTGTTTTTGGAGGTCCATCACTACAGTATATTTTAGATAGTGAATTTGACGGGGTCTCCATTGAAAATATTGAAAATGAATTTACCGTTGGAGTTAATTTTGGTGCTTCTGTAAGTTTTGAAAAGTTTGGAATCGATGTGCGTTATGAAAGAGGTTTAAGTAATAATGAGGCTACTTTTTTAGATAATAACGGCATTAATTTAAACGATAGGATTGATACCAGACCAGACCAACTCATTTTGAGTTTGTCATTAACATTCTAATACTAAAAAAGCCGCTCAAATGAGCGGCCTTTTTATTTAATCTTCATTATAATTTATTGTGATGTTTTCATCCAGATAATCTGCAGTCCCATCATTATTTGAATCAACAATTTTAGCCGTCTTTATAGTAATTACACCATTAACATTTGTTCTGCTTACTTCGTACTCTCCGACAGACAATGTCGGTTCTTCTTCACCCATATTAGTATCTACAACATATTCGTTTGGCATCAATTCATTAATAGTTAATACACCGTCTCCATCATCATCATTATCAACAAAATCAACTAAACCATCAGCATCAGTATCTTCGTCGTTAATATCGAAATCACCATCATAGTTTTCAGCAAAACTTGGAATGCCATCCAAGTCATGATCATTCACCTCAGTTTGTAGTAAGTCAAACTTAAAAATTAAACATCGATAAGGGCCTATTCCTTGCGTTCCAGCAGAATAGTAACCTAAACCAGATGGAAGAATCATTACTCCAACACCAACATTATTATAACTCACTGTACCATCGCTATTAATCATGTAAGATTCTGCAATATTGAATTCAGGAATTACCCTAGCCCAACCAGGAATCAAGCCTGTTAAATCAAACTCGGTTGGATTAACAGTGCTATCAAAGACATCTCCATTAGTAAGAAAACCTGAATAATTAAGCCTGACATCATCAGAAAAATGAGGCATCTCTTCTCCTCCTCCTTGATTAATTCGTAAAATATAATAGACATAATCAGTTTCGGCAAAAGAAGTTGTTTTTTCTTCTACAACGTCTGCCAAAAGCGTATGATCTAATGGAACACTTTCGCCATCAGCAAGTTTAGTAATTACTAAATCATACATTGATGGATTCGGGTTACCAGCAAAATCGCCAGAATTATAATAATGAGAGTTTATATAAGTAAGTAAGGTGTCAGCATCTTTTAATTGTTGCTCATCTCGAGGCTCTTCTTCAATTCCAGAGCTTATACCATCGTCTTTTCTACATGAACCCAAAGAAATACTTAGCACAATTAAGGCAAGTAGTAAATAATTAATTTTAATATTTTTCATCTCAATTTTGTTTATTTAAACCTTAACCCTACTTTCAAGAAGTATGAGAATTGTTTTAAACTATTTTTAAGCAATTTTTAAGGCTGCAAGATACAATTTTATAATATTTTTGTACAATACAATTAACGCAGATTTATAAAATTTATGCGAATAGATAAATATCTTTGGTGTGTACGTTATTTTAAGACTAGAAATCTTGCCACTGTTGCCTGTAAAAAAGGACATATTAAGGTGAACAATGATATAGTGAAACCAAGTAGAGAGGTATATGCAACTGATAAAATAATTGTTAGAAAGGATCAAATTAATTACCAGCTCACTGTTAACGATATTCCTGAAAGTAGAGTTGGCGCAAAATTGGTAGATATTTACAGAACAGATACAACACCAAAATCTGAATTTGAAGCCAACGAATTACTCAAGTATTCTAAAGACTATTACAGAAAAAAAGGAAGCGGTAGACCTACAAAAAAGGATAGGCGTGATATTGATGGCTTTTATGATGAAACTTCAACAGAAAATTTATAAAATGCATGAATTGATTTATATAGATGGTAAATATGACTGGTAAAAAAAATATCAAATGCAAATAAATTTAAGTAGTTTTATAATTTAAATCATAATAATGACTAAAAAACATAGCACCATATTAACTCATCAAGACATAAAGCATAAAATTAGACGAATTGCATATCAGATTTATGAAAGTAACGTTGATGAAACTGAACTTATATTGGCTGGTATTGCTGATAATGGCTACATACTGGCAAAAAAATTAAAAATAGAATTAAATAAAATTTCAGATTTAGACACAATTTTATGCAAAGTCATTATTGATAAAAAGAATCCAAGAAATGTGATTAATACTTCCATATCTGAAAATGATTACACTAATAAATCGGTTGTTCTAATTGATGATGTTCTAAACTCAGGCACCACCTTAATTTATGGAGTAAAACACTTTTTAAACGTTCCATTAAAACGATTTAAAACAGCAGTATTAGTCAATAGAAATCATAAAAAATATCCTGTTAAAGCCGATTTTAAAGGCATTTCATTGTCGACGTCGTTAAACGAACATGTATGTGTGAATTTGGAAGGAAATGCTTTTGAAGCATTCTTAGAATAAACTCAAAATGATATCTTCCACAATTGCATCAGTTGGTTTATTATCAACATTTATCGTTTTTGTTGACTGGCTGTAAAAATTACTGCGTTCAAATAAATGTTTGCCAATAAACTCTAACAATGATTCTTCATTTGTTAAATGAGATATAAGAGGCCTGTTATGCTTGTCAATATGTAATCTTTTTGCCAATTCTTTCAATGAAGCCTTCAAATATATTGAAATCGCATCTTCAGAATTTAATATCGTCTCCATATTATTGCCATAACATGGTGTTCCTCCTCCAAGAGATATAACAGCTTTATTGTCAATTTCAATCAATTCGTTTAAATAAAGTACCTCTATTTTCCTAAAATATATTTCACCCTTCAATTTAAATATCTCAGGAACATACATTGATTCTTTAGTTTCAATATAATGATCTAAGTCAATAAATTCAAAATTCATTTTTTTAGCTAGTGCTTTACCAATTGTTGTCTTTCCAGACGCCATATAACCTACTAAAAAAACTTTCATATTGTCATAATAATTTCAGAATTAACCTCTTCAAATTTACGACACAAAAAAACAAAAATTAATGTTTAAATTTTATTGTTTTATTAATTAAACATTTTATATTTGCACCCTCGTTTGAGAGAAACTCAACAGACTAGGTAGCTCAGTTGGTAGAGCATCTCCCTTTTAAGGAGAGGGTCCTGGGTTCGAGCCCCAGCCTGGTCACAAAAAAGTTAAGCCTTTTGCTTAACTTTTTTTATTTTTACTCACTTCAAAGTAGAAATTGCGCACGTGGCGGAATTGGTAGACGCGCCAGCTTGAGGGGCTGGTGACCATTAGGTCGTGGAAGTTCGAGTCTTCTCGTGCGCACATTATTTTCTTAAAGTTTTCACATTTTTTTATTTATTTGATTTTTATCTTTACTTTTGTTTAAGATAAATTAATTATCAATGAACAATATAAAAAATGATTTTAGCATAAAGGATTTAGAAAACCTTTCAGGAATTAAAGCTCATACCATTAGAATTTGGGAAAAAAGATACAACTTATTAAAGCCAGAAAGAACTGATACGAACATAAGGCATTACAGTCTTGAAAGCCTTCAGAAATTGCTCAATGTCGCTTATCTAAACAACAATGGCTACAAAATATCAAAAATTGCTAAACTAAAAAAAGACGAAATCCCAGCAAATGTTAGAGAAATAGCATCTAGGGGAAGTGTAGAACATCATGCTATTAATGCATTTAAAATGTCTATGCTTAATTTTGACCAAGTGCTTTTTTATAACACTTATATGAGTCTTCTAGAAGGTAATACATTTAGAGATATTTTTTACGAGGTATTTATTCCTTTGTTGAATGAATTAGGTCTACTATGGCAAACTAACACCATCACTATCGCCCACGAGCATTTTCTTTCGGTTCACATTAAGCAAAAAATATTAATTAATATTGAAAAACTTCAAAATTTAGAGCCAAAACCTTCAACAAAAACATTTGTTTTATACCTGCCAGACAACGAAATTCATGATATTGGACTTCTTTTTATAAACTATGAATTAAGAAGTAGAGGATATCATACTATATTTCTTGGTGAGAGCGTCCCTATGAATAGTTTAAATGATTTATTAAACTTTTTTGAAGAAGTAACATTTATTTCCTATTTTACAGTAAAACCAGAAGAAGATAGCGATGTTATAAAATATATTGAAGATTTTAGAGATTCTATTATTACAAAAAAATCTACGAATCTTTGGTTATTAGGACAAAAACTTGCTTCTGTTGATGTTTCAAGTTATTCAGATCAAATAAAAGGTTTTAAATCGATTAAAGATTTAGTTAAAGAATTGTAAAAGTTTACCAATTATTATTATTTGTTTAACTTTTTTATATATTTGTTAAACAAATGAAAACAACCATATATATTATTGGCTCGGGTTTTTCCTCATTAGCCGCTTCTTGTTACTTAGCCAAAGCTGGTTATGATGTAACCATTTTTGAAAAAAACAGTACCATTGGTGGTCGAGCAAGAGAACTGAAAAAAGAAGGTTTTACCTTTGATATTGGACCAACTTGGTATTGGATGCCCGACGTTTTTGAGCGTTTCTTTTCAGATTTCGATCAAAAGCCGTCAGACTATTACTCACTTGAAAAACTTAATCCAGCATACAGTGTCTATTTTGGAAAAGATGATTTTATTACAATAGAAGATACTCTTGAAAAAATTTGTGAAGCCTTCGAAAGAGAAGAAAAAGGTAGTTCGAAAAAACTGATGAAGTTTATTAAACAAGCTCAAAGTAATTACGATATTGCAATAAAAGACTTGGTTTACAATCCAGGATTATCGCCTTTTGAGCTTGTAACATCTAAAACTATTGGAAAATTAAATCAGTTTTTTAGCACCATAAAGAAAGATATACGAAAAGAGTTCAGCAATAATCGCTTGGCTCAAATTTTGGAATTCCCTGTACTTTTTCTTGGAGCAAAACCAAGTGCGACACCTTCATTTTACAGTTTTATGAATTATGCTGATTTTGGATTGGGTACCTTTCATCCAAAGAAAGGCATGTATCAAGTTATTCTTGCTATCGAATCGTTGGCCAAGTCTCTAGGTGTTAAAATTAAAACGAATTCACCCATTGAAAAGATTCTAGTGAATCAATTAGATCAAGCCTATGGAATTAGAAGTAATGGACAAAATTATTACAGTGATTATGTGTTAAGTGGTGCAGATTATCATCACAGTGAAAGTTTACTTGACAAAAAGTTTAGACAATACTCTGAATCCTATTGGGAGGCCAAAACATTTGCACCTTCATCTCTACTTTTTTATGTTGGTTTTGATAAGAAATTAAAGAATGTTAATCATCACACTTTGTTTTTCGATGTTGATTTTGATGTACATGCCAATGATATTTATGACCATCCGAAATGGCCTGAAAACCCTTTATTTTATGCGAGTTTTCCAAGTATTACCGACAAGTCATCAGCTCCAGAAGGTAAAGAAGCAGGAATATTTTTAATTCCTTTGGCGCCAGGATTAGAAGATACACCTCAATTAAGAGAAACTTATTTTAATAAAATTATTAGCCGATTTGAAACATTGACTTCTCAAGAAGTCAGCAACAATATCTTGTTTAAAGAATCATATTGCGTTAATGATTTTATTGAAGATTACAACTCTTATAAAGGAAATGCCTATGGAATGGCAAATACGCTATTGCAAACTGCATTTTTAAGACCAAAATTAAAAAGTAAAAAAGTAAAAAATCTATATTTCACAGGACAATTAACCGTTCCAGGACCTGGAGTACCTCCATCTCTAATTTCAGGGAAATTAGTTTCAGAACTTATAGTAAAAGATGTATCAACTCAAAAAATTTCTCTACAAGAATACTAAAATTATATGAAAGCAATTTTTGATAACGTATCTTACGATTGTAGTAAAACGGTTACTAAAACTTATAGTACATCGTTCTCATTGGCAACTAAAATGTTGTCAAAATCTATTAGGCAAGACATTTACAACATTTATGGATTTGTAAGATTTGCAGATGAAATTGTTGATTCATTTCATGACTTTGATAAAAAAATACTATTTGAAAAATTTGAAGTAGATCTTGAACATGCATTAAACAATAAAATTAGTTTAAACCCTATTTTAAATGCGTTTCAGCATACTTTTCATAATTATAATATAGACAAATCACTAGTAAATTCATTCATGAATTCTATGCGATTAGATTTACACAAATCGACATATCTAACTGAAAAAGAATATAAAGCTTATATTTATGGTTCGGCAGATGTTGTAGGTTTAATGTGCCTGAAAGTGTTTGTTAAGGGAGATGCTGATAAATATAACGAGCTTAAAGATACAGCCATGTCACTTGGCTCAGCATTTCAAAAGGTCAACTTTTTGAGAGATTTAAAGGCCGACCATGACGATCTAAACAGAACATATTTTCCTAATACTGATTTAACTAATCTTAATGAAGAGTCAAAGCAATACATTATTGATGATATTGAAAATGACTTTGCTAAAGGTTTGGAAGGCATAAAAAAATTACCAATGGAAGCAAAGTTTGGTGTTTTTATGGCTTATAGATATTACAGACAATTACTGAAAAAACTTAAGCACACACCTGCTCTAGATATTAAAAGTTCGCGAATAAGAGTTCCTAATTATAAAAAAATCGAACTTTTAACTCGAAGTTATGTGAAATTTCAATTAAATTTATTGTGAACTAAATTATGCAAACTATTTTCTGGATATTAATATTTTTTGGCACATTTTCCATTATGGAATTTATGGCCTGGTTTACACACAAATATGTGATGCATGGTTTTTTATGGCATTTGCATAAGATCATCACAAAAAGGATCATGATAGTTGGTTTGAGCGTAATGACTTCTTTTTTATTTTCTATGCCGTAGTAAGCATCATTTGCTTTTACTTATGGAGTTATGAAAGTATTTGGTTTTGTTTACCTATTGGACTTGGCATACTCGCCTATGGTATTGCTTATTTTACTGTGCATGACATTTTTATCCATCAGCGTTTTAAAATTTTTAGAAATGCAGACAATTGGTATGCTCGTGGCGTGAGACGTGCACACAAAATTCACCATAAACATCTCGGTAAAGACAAAGGTGAAAACTTTGGTATGTTAATCGTACCTTTCAAATACTTTAAAAAATAGGTTTTAATCTTATCTATGTCAAATAACTTCCATTTCGATTATATTATTATTGGAAATGGTTTAGCAGGTTTACAGCTTGCTCTGAAACTTGCGACAGATTCTTTTTTTAATGACAAACAAATAGCATTAATTGACCCTTCAACAAAAAGTATAAATGATAAAACTTGGAGTTTTTGGGAAATTGGTAATTCATCATGGGACAACATTGTTCATAAATCATGGACAAGAGCTTCAATTATTACCTCAGAAAAGACAATTGACTTAAAACTAAACCCTTACAGATACAAAACTGTTCATTCAATTGATTTTTACAATCTTACAAAATCGAGATTAAGAAAACATAATAATATACATTTTGTCGTTGATAACGTAATTTCAATTAACGAAGAGGATTTAATCAAAGTTGAAACTAAAAAGCATTCATATTTTGCCAAGCATGTTTTTGATAGCAGAATTCCAGAAGCCTTTGCAATCGCATCTAAGTCAATAACAACAATTACACAACACTTTAAAGGTTGGATTATCAAAACAACCAATGATGTCTTTGATGAGACTAAAATTACGATGATGGATTATCGATTAAAAGATAATAATCAAACAACCTTCATGTATGTTTTACCTTTTTCTAAAACCGAAGCATTGGTAGAATTCACTTATTTTACTGAAGACGTAGTTGATCAGAAGGTATACGATGTTTACATAGAAAAATATATAAAAGAGTATCTAAACATAAGCGACTATAAAATTATTGATACTGAAATAGGTAAAATACCTATGACTAATTTTCCATTTGAATCTTATAACACTAAAGGTGTTACTAAAATTGGAACAGGTGGTGGTTGGGTTAAGGGTTCAACAGGTTATTCATTTAAACATACAGAGAAAAAAGTAGCTCAAATTATCTTAAATCTTAAACAACATAAAGCACCATCAAATAATCTATTTAAAAGAAAGTATAGATTTTATGACAAGGTTTTTTTAAAGGTACTTAAAGAGGAGAATGATAAAGGTGAATGGATATTTCAGCAATTTTATAGTAAAAATTCAACCGAAACTATGTTTCGCTTTTTAGATGAGGAATCTACATTTATTGAAGAAGTAAAGATCATGTGGTCACTCTTTTCTTGGAGTTTTATTAAGGCATTTTTTAAAACCCTTTAATCATTTGATCTAATTGTTGTCTTACGGCATCACTACTCCAATTGGCTGCACCTTTTTTATCAACCACAATATATCCTTCTTTATCAATAATGTAAGTTCTTGGGATACTTCTAGCATTAAAATCATCAGGATAGTTGGTTAAAGGATTAAAAATTTGAATCTCATAACCTTTTTTGGCTAAAAATTTTTTGATGGTTTCCGGAGATTCATCTGAAACTAATAAAAACACGACCTTTTCATTATAATCGTTATATAAATCTTGAATGGTTTGAAATTCGGCTATGCATGGAGGACACCAAGTTGCCCAAAGATTTACAAAAACAACCTTTCCTTTTGTATCTGCAAAGTTAAGTTCAATTCCATTTAAATCTCTTAATTTCCAAGTGGCATATGTCACCTTTTCTCTATCTTCCTTATCAATAACAGATGGATTAAATTTTGATATCACAGAATGCAATGCAACTTGAATTGGGTGTCGTGTTTGCGGAATAATAAGTATAGCAATAATGATTAAAAATATTATATCACTCTTCTTTGGTTTTCTAAACTTCATATTAAATAATTTCAATCTATCTATTGGTACGAAAATAACACTATAACATTACAAAAAACAAAAGCTCCTAAATAATTAGGAGCTTTTCAATTAAAGTATTGTATTTTCTAAGCATTTTGCTTTTTTATCAAATTTAAAGCTGAGCCTTCATTATACCAATCAATTTGAGATTGGTTATACGTATGATTTAATTTAATCACATCTTTACTTCCATTGGCATGTACTATTTCTAGTGTTAATTGCTTATCTGGAGCAAATTCATTTAAGTCTAAAAAGTTGAAGGTATCGTCTTCCTGAATTAAATCATAATCGTTCTCATTAGCGAAAGTCAAGCCCAACATTCCTTGCTTTTTAAGGTTAGTTTCATGAATTCTTGCAAATGATTTTACAATTACTGCTGCAACACCTAAATGACGTGGTTGCATAGCAGCATGCTCACGCGAAGAACCTTCTCCATAATTATGATCACCTACAACAATGGTTTTTATTCCAGCTTTTTTGTATTCACGCTGAACATCTGGAACGCCTCCATATTCGCCAGTTAATTGACTTTTTACAAAGTTAGTTTTCTTATTAAACGCATTGACAGCTCCAATTAAAGTGTTGTTAGCAATATTATCTAAATGACCTCTAAAACGTAACCAAGGTCCTGCCATACTAATATGATCAGTTGTACATTTGCCAAAAGCCTTAATTAATAATTTAGCTCCAGTAATGGTTTTTCCAATTGGAAGAAAAGAATCTAAAAGTTGTAATCGTTCAGACGTTGGGTCAACTGCAACTGAAACTCCACTACCATCTTCAACAGGTGCTAAATAACCATTATCTTTTACTTCAAAGCCTTTTGGTGGTAATTCCCATCCTGTCGGCTCATCCAACATCACTTCTTCACCATTTTCATTAATTAATTTATCAGTAATTGGATTAAAATCTAAACGTCCAGCAATTGCAATTGCAGCTGTTAATTCCGGAGAAGCCACAAAGGCATGTGTGTTTGGGTTACCATCTGCTCTCTTAGCAAAGTTTCTGTTGAATGAATGCACTATACTATTTTTTGGTGCATTTTTAGGATCATCATATCTTGCCCATTGACCAATACAAGGTCCACAAGCATTGGTAAATATTTTAGCGTCTAATTTTTCAAATACTTGAAGGATTCCATCTCTTTCAGCTGTGTATCGTACTTGCTCTGAACCAGGATTAATACCAAATTCTGCTTTTGTTTTTAAACCTTTATCTAAAGCTTGTTGTGCAATGGAAGAAGCACGAGATAAATCTTCATATGATGAGTTTGTACAAGAACCAATTAATCCCCATTCAACCTTCATTGGCCAATCATTTGCCTTAGCCTTTTCAGTCATTTCTTTACCCACTGGAGTTGATAAGTCTGGTGTAAATGGACCGTTTAATAAAGGCCCTAATTCAGATAAGTTAATATCTATAACCTGATCAAAATAGTGCTCAGGATTTGCGTAAACTTCAGGATCAGCTGTTAAATAATCTTTTATTTGATTTGCTGCTTCTGCAACATCCTCTCTATCTGTAGCCTTTAAATAACGCTCCATAGATTCATCATAACCAAAAGTTGATGTTGTTGCACCAATTTCGGCTCCCATATTACAAATTGTACCTTTACCTGTACATGACATTGAGGTAGCTCCAGGACCAAAGTACTCTACAATAGCTCCTGTTCCTCCTTTAACCGTTAAAATTTCAGCAACTTTAAGAATGACATCTTTTGGCGCAGTCCAACCAGATAACTTACCAGTTAAACGCACACCAATTAATTTAGGGAATTTCAATTCCCAAGCCATTCCAGCCATAACATCTACAGCATCAGCTCCACCTACTCCAATTGCTATCATTCCTAATCCACCAGCGTTTACTGTATGTGAATCGGTTCCTATCATCATTCCACCTGGAAATGCATAATTTTCCAATACTACTTGATGGATAATTCCGGCTCCTGGTTTCCAGAATCCCAATCCATACTTATTGGATACCGATTCTAGAAAATTAAAAACTTCATTACTCGTATTCAAAGCACTTTGTAAATCCATGCTTGCACCATTTTTAGCTTGAATTAAATGGTCACAATGTGTAGTGGTTGGTACAGCAACTTTTTTCTTACCAGCTTGCATAAATTGAAGCAATGCCATTTGTGCTGTTGCATCTTGCAAGGCAATTCTATCTGGAGCAAAATCAACATAATCTTTACCTCTAGTAAAAGCTTTGTTTGGTGTTCCATCCCAAAGATGAGAGTATAAAATCTTTTCTGAAAGTGTTAGTGGTTTCCCTACAACTTGTCTTGCCGAATCTACGCGATCAGCCATTGTAGCATACACTTTTTTTATCATGTCGATATCAAATGCCATATATAAATGTTTAAAATAATTATCTAATTTTTGAGTCTCGCAAAAGTACAAAAAAATAGCAATTTTTTAAATATACACAACAAAACAGTGCAATTGCTGAAGAATTTTTATTAAATGAGGAGTTTTTCAATATAAAATTGAGTAATCATCAACTTTTAAGTAAAATAATTAATAAATTAACAATTGAAACTAAAACAAACTTCTAATAATTTGCTCGTCTGTGATGCCTTCTGCTTCAGCTTTGTAGTTTTTGATAATTCTATGACGAAGAATGCTATTCGCAACAGCTTGCACATTTTCAATATCTGGAGAGAATTTTCCATTAATAGCCGCATGAGTTTTAGCTGCCAGAATTAAATTTTGAGACGCTCTTGGTCCTGCTCCCCAATCTATATATTGCTTCACCAAATCTGAAGCTGCTTTATTATCAGGTCGTGTTTTAGCCACCACATTAACAGCATATTCAACCACATTATCAGCAACAGGAATTCGTCTGATAACGTGTTGATAATCTAAGATTTCTTTAGCCGTAAACAACGAGTTTACTGTAACTTCATTATCAGATGTTGTTGCCTTTACAACCTCAACTTCTTCTTGAAAGGAAGGATACTGTAAATTAATTGCAAACATAAACCTATCTAATTGAGCTTCTGGTAATGGATAGGTTCCTTCTTGCTCAATCGGGTTTTGAGTTGCCAATACAAAATAAGGCAAATCCAATTTATAATGGTGTCCAGCAACTGTAACAGCCCTTTCTTGCATAGCTTCTAGCAAAGCCGCTTGCGTTTTTGGAGGTGTTCTATTAATCTCGTCGGCTAAAATTATATTAGCAAAAATAGGTCCTTTAATAAATTTAAAATGTCTGTTTTCATCTAAAATCTCACTCCCTAAAATATCACTTGGCATTAAATCTGGTGTAAACTGAATACGCTTAAAATCTAATCCTAAGGCTTCAGCAATTGTATTTACCATCAACGTTTTTGCCAAACCAGGAACACCAATTAACAACGAGTGACCTCCTGAGAAAATTGAAATCAAGATTTGATTTACAACCTCATCTTGACCAACTATAACTTTGGCTATTTCGGTTTTTAGTGTTTTATATTTTGTGACAAATTGATTGATCGCGGCAACGTCAGACATAGATTTTTATTTTTCTTTTTTTAACCAGTTACCATTAAACTCGCAAGATTTTTGCTCATTAGCAATGCTTATAAATGTTTCCATTATTTTAGCGTCTTGCCATTTCCCAATAGCTTTTAATTGTTTCTCACGTAATGCAAGATCTTTAATTTTCAAGTAATCTTTAGCGAATTCAGCTTTATGCTCTTCTTTACGTTCGGTAACTGTTAGAATTTTAAACATAATTGGATTCTCACGATCTTCATCTTGATATATCACACTCACATCTCCATCTTTTAAATCTTGAAGTTGAGTATATAATTCAGTATCCATTTTAGTTAACTCAAAACTGTAATCTTGTGTTTCTGGATTACGCAATTGGCCTCCATCATATTTAGTTTCAACTTGATCACTAACTTCTAAGGCTGCTTCAGCAAAGGTAATATCACCATCAATAATTCGTTGTCTAGCGTTTTCAAGCTTTTCTCTGGCTGCTTTAATTTCGGCATCATTAACTTTTGGTCTAAGTAAGATGTGTTGCACATCATATTCTTGCCCTCTAATTTTATCAAGATAAATAATATGATAACCAAATTCGGTTTCAAAGGGCTCTGAAACTTCACCTTCTTCTAGTGAGAAAGCAACGTCTCTAAATTCTTTAACCATTTGCGGTCTATTTCTATTTAAAGTATAGCGTCCACCATTCTTTTTTGAAGCTGTATCGTCAGAATATAAAACAGCTTTAGTTGTAAAACTGGCACCATTATCTATAACATCTCTTCTAAACTCATTTAATCTATCAATCACTTTTTGCTTTTCTGTTTCAGTAGTTTCAGGTATAACCACAATTTGAGCTACACGCAATTCTGTACCAAATATTGGACGTTCATCTTCTGGAATACTTTTGAAAAATTGACGAACTTCTTCTGGAGTGACTTCGATGTCAGCAGTAATTTTATCCTGCATCATCTTAATCATTTGTCCGCTCTTATTCACCTCATACAACTCATCTCTTAGTTCTTGCTCTGTATTTTTCTTATAATAAGCCACAAGAGCCTCCATAGAACCTATTTGCTGAGCAAAAGCATTGATTTGTTGGTCTATTCGTGATCTTATTTCAGCATCGTTTACCACAATACTATCTTGAACAGAATGATGCATGTAAAGTTTATCCTCTAATAATTTACCAAACATTTCACATTTTGTTGGCATATCAGAAGCCGAAACTCCTGCTTGTTGAAGTTGGTCAAACTGTCTTTGTATATCTGATTCTAAAACCACGTAGTCACCTACTACAGCAGCTACTCCATCTATTTTAAAACGTTTTGAAGTATCAATTATTTCTTGTGTTTCTGCGGCTTTGCCTTCTTCCTTCTCTTCAATAATTTCTTGAGCAAAACCTATACTCACTGAAAACATTACTAATACATTAAGGAAAAACTTCCCTTTAGTTAAATAGTTCAAATTGTTTGTTTTTAATTGCATCCTTGGTAATATCCTTTTCTAATTGTTTTATAAATTCCAACTTTCGCTTATTAATAACGATTTGTTTAATGGTTGGCATTACATATTCTAATGGTGCCGTTTCATTTCTTAATAGCACCTCATTAATCTGCATCAAATATAATCCTAATGAATCTTTGATCTCTATAAAATTAGATTTTTTTAACAGTTCTTTTTTGTTTTCGGCATTAATGGCAGATATTTTTGAAATCGCTTGATCTACTCTTATCCAAATTGAATCATTTAATGAATACGATTTAAATTGAACTGCAATTGAATCTAAAATTTGTTTGTCTTTTTTGTCAAAGCGTTTAAACCGTCTTTTGATCTCATCAAGCTTAACGCTGTTTTCGTTTAGTTTAATATATCTGAATTTAATTAGCTCTTCATTGAGCTTGAAGGTTTCTTTATTGCGCTCATAAATTTCATTTGCTTCTTCACTTGTTATGCTTGTATCTACACTTTGATTCACAAGAGCTTCTTGATAGGCTTTGGTATATAAATCGCTTTTATATTGCTCAACTAATCGATCAAATTCATTCTGCTTCTCTATAGATAAGTTAATTTTTGCATTAGAAATGAGTAGTTTCTGAGTAGCCCATTTGTTTATGTAATTATTTACAATAATGGCACTATCTTCTTTTGATGTGTTTTCTGGAACCAAATTTTGGATATCGCTTTGATATAAATACATATCATTAACTCTAGCCACAGGGATTCCTGGTGCCTCCTTCTTGAAAAATTCACAAGAAAAAAACATTAAAAACATACAACTTATAAAAATAGCTTTTTTAATCACTTAGTTATTAATTTGAGCTTTTACTTTCTCAAGAACTTCTTGATTGATCGTCACTTTATACTTATTGGCTAATTCAATAAGCCAGTTTTCTTCAAACACAGCTTGATAATCAGATATTACAGGTCCTTGAGCTTCTACAAACGATTTTGTTGCTTCTGGTAAAACTTCATTTACCTTGACTACATGAAACGCTTTATTGTGCTCATAAATTTGTGAAACTCCTACTTTAAATACAAAATTTTCTGGCAAAGACTGATCTTCTTTTGTCATTAATCCAGAGGTAACGATAATATGCTGATGATTATCTTTGTTTATTTTCTTCTTAATCTCATCAATAGTCTCGTTGCTTTCCAATGCTTTTTTTACGGATTGAATATACTCTTTATTTGCTGAAGTAATTACTACTGCATCAACGCGCTCTGGCCATAAATATTTATCTTGATTTGCTTCATAATAGTTTTTCAGTGCTACTGTATCATTTTTTACTGCATTCCAAATTTTTGTATCCATCAAGTCGAATAACAATAACCCTTCTCTATACTCATTTAATATATTAGCAAACTCTTCGTTTTCAAATTCTAAATTTTCCTCATGATAAACCAACACTTCTTTATCTAGAAAAGCTTGATATAAAGTGTTGATTAGATCTTTTGGAGATAGATTTCCATTAACTCCTTTTTGTGCGATTTTTAAATAATTGGCAAAATCTAAATAAGTATAAGTTTTATTTCCAATGGTTACGAATGTCTTTTCTTTTTGAAGTGTTTCTGGAACGCTCCAAGAATTGTTAAAAAAACTATCATTAATTAAGCCTTCAAAATAGGATAATGCCTCATTATTATTTGAAAGGTTATACTTTTCTTTTAGTTTTTTACTCATAGAGGAATTAATCAGCTTTGAACGTGAATCTCGTTTTACACGCTGTTCTAATTCTCTTTTAACGTCTTCATATGCTTCTAGTGGTTTTTTATCATACAGCTTAATAATGTGCCAACCATAATCCGACTGAAAAGGCTCTGAGATGTCACCTACATTTCTCATGTCGAACGCTTGATTCTCAAACTTAACGGACGCTAATTGACCACTTTTAAATGAACTTAATTTCCCTCCATTTTTCGCTGAACTTTGATCTTCTGAAAATTGCTTTGCTAAGTCTTCAAACTCTTGCCCTTGCTTAATAAGCTTGTATATTTCGTTAATACGTGTTTCAGGATTTACAATGCTGTCTTTTTGTTGGTTTAATACCATAATATGCCCAACAGTAAATTCGCCTCTTGATTTTCGCATGTCTAAAACTTCAACCACATGAAATCCGAATTGAGTTCTAAAAGGCTCAGAAACCTCGCCTACTGGAGTATTGTAAGCTACATTTTCAAAATCATAAACCATTTTAAACCCTGAGAAATAACCTAAATCTTCAACAAAAGTAGTATTGCCATCATGTGCAGATGCTTTTAGTTTTTCGAATCCCTCCTTTATAAGACGAGCTCTCAAGCCAAGTATTTTATTGTAAGCCTCAGTCGTATCTGTAACTTGAGCATCAATCCTCACCAAAACATGCCTTGCATTAACATCATATGAAATTCGTTCATAAGCCTCTTGCACCAACTCATCTGTTACTTTGGTGTCAGTTATAAAGTTCTTACTTAACTGTTTTTTATAACCATCAAGCTCTTTTATATAGCTAGGTTTCTTATTAAAATCTAATGCTTTGGCTTCGGCAAGTTTCAGCTTATAATTCACAAATAGTTTTAAATACTCATCAACATCTTTTTGTGATTCATCTTTTACCAGATCTAAATTTTTACTGTATACTCGTATGAATTCGGTTGCCTTTACAGCTTCTTCGTTAACAGTAAACAAGATATCATCATTATTAATTTGGGCAAAGGAAGTCGTTATAAAGGTGATTAAACCGATGAAAATAAATACAAATTTGTTCATTTAAACCTTATCTTTTAATTGGAGCAAAAATAACAATAATAACCTATAAAACAAGGTCAAAAAGGTAAACGAGTAAGTCTTAGATTTAGTGTTTTTTAGATGTTAAAATTACTGAGGCAAAATCAACTTTAAAACCACAATTTTTAATTATTGAAAATCTGAATTATCTTTAAGGTTCACTAAACTAAAACTATGATGAAATATGTAGTCGAATTAACCATAGATTTGCCTCGTGATCAAGTGATAAAAAAAATGGATAATGTAGATAATATCAAGCATTGGCAGCGTGGTCTTACTTCAGCGGAGCACATTTCTGGAACTCCAGGTCAGGTTGGAGCAAAAATGAAATTGAATTATAAATTTGGAAAACGTGAGATGCATTTGGTTGAAACTATAACTAAAAATGAGTTTCCAACTGAGTTTCACGCCAATTACGACACTAAAGGCATGCACAACATACAGCAAAATTTCTTCGAAGAAACTCCAGATGGCAAAACAAAGTGGATTTCCAAATGTGAGTTTATCCCAACAGGTTTTATGATGAAAATTATGATAACCCTTATGCCTAGTGCTTTTAAAAAACAATCTAAAAAATATATGATTGATTTTAAAAACTTTGCAGAAAACGGAACATCTGTAGCTGATGCGTAACTTAAAACTCATTTGGGATTTTAAAGGACCTGATGCTTTAAAAATTGCCCAACATCACGAAATTCACTTAAAAGAATACATTCAACAAGAACGATTACCAATAACCATAACTGGAACGGAAACCATAAATGAGATACACTGCATTGCTTTTTTAGTAGTAAGTGAAGACCTTATGAAGCCTATTAGAGATGCCTTAAAACCACATAGAGGTCAAGTTTACCAACATTAATGAACAACTTGACATTAACATAAAAAAACGATAACTTAGTTTAAACACAACTTAAGTTAAACGAAACTTAAAAATCATGAAAAAAGTAACTTCTGTTGAAGAGTACATTGAAAACAACGAGCATTTTCGCGATGCTTTATACTTGTTACGTGATATTATTAATAAAACAGGGCTTAATGAAGCCGTAAAATGGAGCGCTCCAGTTTATGATCTGGATGGTAAAAATGTAGTTGGTTTAGGAGCTTTTAAAAACCATTTTGGTATTTGGTTTTTTAATGGCATCTTTTTAAAAGATGAGCTTAATCTTTTGGTCAATGCTCAAGAAGGCAAAACTAAAGCCTTGCGACAAATGCGTTTTGAGTCTATGAACGATATTAATAAAGATACAGTATTGGCCTATGTAAAGGAAGCCATCGCCAACCAAAAAGCTGGTAAAGAGATCAAACCGGATCGAAGTAAAAAGAAAACCGTTATACCTAAAGAATTACAAACTGAACTTAACGAAGATAAAGCCTTGCTTTCTAGTTTCAATGATTTATCACCATCAAAGCAGCGTGAATATTGCGAATATATCGCAACCGCAAAACGCGAACCAACAAAACTAAGCCGTTTGGAAAAAATAAAACCAATGATATTAAATGGCACAGGCTTACACGATAAATATAAGAATTGCTAAGGATTTATGTCAATAAAAAAGCTCCAAAGATACTTTGGAGCTTTTTTTATAATACAATGTATTATTATTTTTTTACAAACGGCTT
>CAZRDG010000004.1:0-24639 GCA_964598775.1 uncultured Lacinutrix sp. | reverse complement strand
CAAATTTTTCGAATTCTTTTCCGTAATCCATATTTGTTTTTTGATATAATGTTTAAAATAAAAAGGCGCTGAAAACTTACGATTTCAACGCCTAAATATAGTGATTTTTTAAACTATGAACCGTAAACTTCTTTCACGAAATTATCATAAGATAATTCCTTAACCTTTAGGTTAGCATTTTCTTTGTAGAATGCCAATAGTTTCTGACTCGTTAATTGTTCAGACAAACGTTTTACTTCTTCTTGGTTTGATAATACTCTTGCAGCAATATCATCCAGTTCTTTTTCTGAAGGATTCATTTGACCAAATTGAGCCATTTGCCCTTTGATCATTTGCTTTGAAAAATCTTTCAACTCATCAAAATTAACTTGAAGATTATTCTCCGTAATTAATTTTCCTTCAATTAGCTGATAACGCATACTTTTTTCAGACTTTTCATATTCTTCTTTAGCTTGAGCTTCATCTAACATTTCTTCGCCAGCTGTTTGAATCCATTTTTGCAAGAAACTTGCAGGCAAATCAAACTTTGTATTCTCAACTAAATATTCAGTAACGTCATTTAATAATTTCTGATCAGATTGCTGAACAAATTGCTTTTCAGCATCTTCTTTAATTTTAGCTTTTAGTTCAGTCACCGAAGTTACATTCCCTTTCCCGAAAAGTTTATCAAAAAACTCTTGGTCTAAGTCGGCCAATTCACGTGCATTTACTTCAGTAATCTCAAATGTAACTTCAATCTCTAGACCATGAGCATCATCATGAGGTACTTTTAAGTAATTCATTAAATCATGATCATCATCAAATAAGCCTTTAGTTTTTAATGTAATTACATCGCCCACTTTAGCGCCAATAAACTTTTTAGCTGTGGCTTTTCCTTTGAACTTATCTAAAGTGATTGTTGTAGAATTTTCAATGTTTTTGTCTTCATTTTTGAAAACTCCAGTGATTTCATCTGATTCAGCAACTTCTTTTTTAGCCACAATTTTGCCATACTGCTTTTGAATATGTTTAACTTGATCGTTAATCATTTTATCGTCAGCAACAATGTTATAATGTGTAATTGGCTTTTTTGATTTAAGGCTAACCTCAAACTCAGGCGCTAAACCTAATTCAAATTCAAAAGAAAAATTATCAGCATTCCAATCAAGGTCATCTTGTGCTTTAGGTAAAGGATTGCCTAAAACATCTAGCTTTTCTTCAACTAAGTATTTCCCTAATGCATCCTGAAGTAATTTATTAACTTCATCAATTAATACTGCTTTTCCATACTGCTTTTTAACCATTCCCATTGGCACATGACCTTTTCTAAATCCAGGAATGTTAGCCGTTTTACGATAATCAGATAGAATTTTTTCTACTTTATCGCTATAATCATCTTTTGAGATATCTACTTTAACAACAGCGTTTAGCGTATCAATATTTTCTCTTGTAATATTCATTTAATTGTAATAAAAATTGGGCGCAAAAGTACAATATTTTTACCACTCAACAAAGTTTTAATTTTGAAGAATTACTAAGAGGTCTTTTCTTCTTTTATTAGCGAATTAAAAACAGATTGAAGTATGGAAAGTAGGATGCTAAAAAGAATAGCTGTCCATATACTTGACACACCAAAACCATCAATTAGTTTGTCTGCCAACAATATGATTAACGCATTAATAACCAACAAAAATAAGCCTAAGGTTAGAATGGTAATTGGCAATGTGAAAATAATTAATAATGGCTTTACTAAAACATTTAAAATGGCTAAAACTAAAGCCACTATTAATGGTGTTGTAAAGGAATCGTCTAATGAAACTCCAGGCAATAGCTTTGCAAGAATGATAACTGCAATTGCGGTGAGCACTAATTTTATTATTGTTTTCATGTATTTTATGTTAATATCTAATAAAGTTACAAATAAATTAATTTAGTCAAGAAAACGCATGACACTATCATAAAAATCGTCAGGATTTTCAGCATGTAACCAATGTCCTGCATTAGCAATAGTTTCAATGCTTGAATTTGGGAATTGCATTTTTATTAATGAAGTATCATTTAATGCAATATATTCCGACTTATCACCTCTTAAAAAAAGAGTGTCTCCAGAAAATGTATTCGAAATTGGCAAGGCTTCACCAACTTCTTCAACATTGGTTTTAAGAACTTCTAAGTTCATTCGTAAGCCCAATTTTCCTTTTTCAACCCAATAAAGGTTTTTGAGTAAAAATTGTCGTGTGCCAAAATCGGAAACGTAATGGCTCAATGCTTTATCAGCATCAGTTCTGCTTTCAAGTGCATTAAAATCTAAGCTTGATAAGCCTTCTAAAATTTGATCGTGATGAATTGGATAAAATCGTGGTGAAATATCAGCAACTATTAATTTGGAAACCATTTCAGGATATAGCGTCGCAAAAAGCATGGCTGTTTTTCCACCCATGGAATGTCCAAGTAAAATAATATCGCTTAATTGATGATGGTCACAATACTGCTTTAAATCTTCAACTAAAACTTCATAGTTAAATTCATCATCGTGAAAGCTTCGTCCATGATTTCGTTGATCGATGAGATGTACTTGAAAATTGACTTCAGCAAATTTGTTGCCAAGTGATTTCCAATTATCACTCATCCCTAAAAAACCATGAAGAATTAAAAATGGCTTGCCTTCTCCAAAAATGTTTGAGTGTAATAACATTTATTTGAGTTTGTGTAAATACATTTGTACAACGTTTTCAATCCCTAAATATAGACTCTCAGAAATTAAGGCATGCCCAATTGAAACTTCAAGCAATCCTGGAATATGATCTTTAAAGAACTTAATGTTATCTAAAGATAAATCGTGGCCAGCGTTGACACCAAGCCCTAAATCATTTGACAAAATAGCACACTCTGCATAAGGCTTTATAGCATTTTCATTTCCTAAACTATATTGATGAGCAAAAGCTTCAGTATACAATTCTATTCTATCTGTTCCAGTCGCTTTTGCGCCTTCAACTTGTTTTAAATCAGGATCGAGAAAAATAGAGGTTCTAATGTTGTTTCGTTTAAATTCTGAGATGACTTCGGTTAAAAAATCTTTATGTTTAATTGTATCCCAACCAGCGTTGCTAGTAATGGCATCAACAGCATCTGGTACCAAAGTCACTTGTGTTGGTTTTATACTTAAAACCATATCCACAAATTTTGGAATTGGATTCCCTTCAATGTTATATTCTGTGTAAACAATAGGCTTTAAATCAAAGGCATCTTGATACCTTATGTGACGTTCATCTGGTCTTGGATGAATAGTAATCCCTTCTGCGCCAAACTCTTGAACATCTTTAGCAAATTGCACAACATTAGGAGTGTTGCCTCCTCTTGAGTTTCTTAAAGTGGCAATCTTATTAATATTTACACTAAGTTTTGTCATGAAATCCTTTTTTATAAAACGCAAAAATACAAAGTAAGTTAAGCTTATTGTACGTTTTTTTGATTAATTTGCAACAAGAAACAATTACTTCCATGCCACTTAGAGAATACATAATTAATGACATTAAACCATTGCAAGTCACTGATACTATAAGTGATGTACAACAACTTTTTAATCAGCTGACTTATTCTCACATTCCAATAAAAAAAGGTAAGGTATACATTGGTTGTATGTCTGAAAATGATGCTCATTGTTTTGAATCCACTAAAAGTATTACAGACTACCTTTATGTTTTAGAAGGTTTTTTTGTTCGTCGTCAAACACTTTGGTTAGATGTATTGGAAGCTTTTGCTCAAAACGATTCTAACATTATGCCTGTTTTAGATGACAAAAACAATTACATTGGCTATTACGAATTAAATGATATCATCTCACTTTTTAATGACACCCCTTTCTTTTCAGAACCTGGAGGTATTATCATAGTTGAAAAAGGATATAACGATTACTCGTTTAGTGAAATAAGTCAAATTGTAGAATCTAATAATGCGAAATTATTAGGTGCTTTTATCTCTAAGACCGAAAATGACGTAGTACAAATTACTTTAAAAATAGGTAATGCTGGATTAAATGAAATCATTCAATCTTTTAGGCGTTATAGTTACAATATTGTTTCAGGCCATGAAGATGATAGTTTTTTAAAAAATCTCAAGGAACGCTCAGACTATCTTGACAAATACTTAAACCTTTAAGACATGAAAGTTGCAATATTTGGTCAGTTTTATCATAAAAACTCTGAGACTTCCATTGAAACGCTTTTAGATATTTTAAAATCAAAATTTGTTGACATTCATGTTGAAGACAACTTTTTCACAAATATAGATGGTGAAAAAACAATTCATTATAACACAGGAGATTTTAAAACTTTCAAGGCATTAGATGATTCGTTTGATTTGCTGATAACCATTGGAGGTGATGGAACAATGCTAAGAGCCATTACGTATGTAGGCGATTTAGGCATCCCAATAGTAGGAATAAATACAGGTCGTCTA
Source organism: uncultured Lacinutrix sp. (assembly GCA_964598775.1). Taxonomy (GTDB): domain Bacteria; phylum Bacteroidota; class Bacteroidia; order Flavobacteriales; family Flavobacteriaceae; genus CAJQLB01. The sequence continues at coordinate 20,202 of CAZRDG010000004.1, read as the reverse complement.
GGATTTTTAGCAACCATACCACGACATAAAATAGCAAATGCTATTGATGATATCATTAATAAAAACTACCACATTTCTGAAAGAAGTCTGCTTGCTATATCTACCTCACCTGAAAACGAAAGTTTAGTGAAAATGAATTTCGCTTTAAATGAAATAGCAGTAAGCAGAAAAAATACAACCTCCATGATTACTGTTGAAACTCAATTGAATGATGAATATCTCACATCATATTGGGCAGACGGCTTAATTATTGCCACACCTACTGGATCAACAGGATATTCATTAAGTTGCGGTGGACCAGTTATTATGCCTGATGCTAGTAATTTTGTGCTAACTCCAATTGCTCCTCATAATTTAAGCGCAAGACCTTTAGTGATTCCAGATTCTACCGAAATAAAGTTAAAAGTAAGTGGAAGGGAAAATAATTTTTTGGTATCATTGGATTCTAGGATAGCAACCTTAGATAACGACACACAAATAACCATAAAAAAAGCGCCTTTTAAAATAAAAATGATCGAACCAGAAGACGAAAGCTTCTTAGACACACTACGAAAGAAACTACTTTGGGGAGAAGACAAGCGAAATTAGGCAATAAATTGGCCATATTACTGTTTATCTGTAATACTAAACCACAAATTATAATAGGCTAATCTTATTTATTATATTTGCAAACTTTTGAAATTATATGAGGTGTTTAACCATTATTTTTATGAGTGTCTTTTGCTTCCAATTAAGCCAAGCTCAAATTTTTGAAATTGGCGTGTTTGCTGGCGGCAGTAATTTTATTGGTGACGTTGGCGCGACAGATTATATATCTCCAAATCAATTGGCAATTGGAGGTATTGCAAAATGGAACCGTAGCCCAAGACATGCTTGGAGAGCATCGGTAATTTACACCGATTTATTAGCAGAAGACAGAAAATCTGATGATCCAAGACGAAAACAAAGAGGTTATGGCTTTGATGCTACTATATTAGAAATATCTGGCGGAATGGAATTTAACTTTTTTGATTTCAATTTACATATTGATGATAATATGATTACACCCTATATTTTCACTGGTATATCAACGGCTTATCACAATAATTTTTATTTTAATAATGGAGAAACTACGCCTGAAGACAATAGAAGTTGGGCTTTTGGGATACCAATGGTCTTAGGTGTTAAGGCTAAATTATTTGAACATTTTGTTATTGGAGTAGAGGTTGGGGCGAGATACACTTTTTCTGATGAATTAGATGGAAGTATGCCAGACTCAGAATGGTTGATAGACAATTATAGTTTTGGCAATATTAATAATAACGATTGGTACACTTTTACAGGATTTACTGTAACCTACACCTTTGGGCGAAAACCTTGTTATTGTAGTTACGACGAATGAGTATAAAAGAGGAATTAAATATTGACAAACTACCTAAGCACATAGCCATTATTATGGATGGCAATGGCAGATGGGCAAAACAGCAAGGGAAGCTCCGCGTATTTGGCCATGAGAGTGGCACGAAATCAGTACGTGAAATCACTGAGGCTTGTGCAGAGTTGGGTATTGAAAACCTAACTCTTTATGCTTTTTCTACCGAGAACTGGAAACGTCCAAAATTCGAGGTACAAACACTTATGAGACTTTTAATTTCTTCACTTAAAAACGAAATTAAAACACTTCAAGAAAACAATATTAAGCTCAATACCATTGGAAATACAACTGATTTACCTAAAAAAGTTCAGCGTGAATTATTCGATGTTATAGAGCAAACTAAAAACAATACTCGAATGACGTTAACCTTAGCACTCAGCTATGGTTCACGTGATGAGTTGTTAAATACCATTAAACAAATAAGTATTAAAGTTAAAAATAATATAATTTCGCCAGAAAAAATTGATGAATCCGTAATAAATGAGCATCTTTACACCCGAAATTTGCCAGACGTAGATTTATTAATTAGAACTAGTGGCGAACAGCGTATTAGCAATTTCCTGCTTTGGCAAATTGCTTATGCTGAATTATTTTTTACTGATATATTATGGCCTGATTTTACAAAAAATCATTTGTATGAAGCCATTTTATGTTATCAAAACAGAGAACGACGATTTGGAAAAACCAGTGAACAACTTAAGTAACACTTTACTATTGAAACCAATTATTACACGAATTATTCTTGTTGCATTTTTAATGTTTGGAGCCATAGTATCTGCTCAAAATGATGATAAACTTTATACTTTAGCAGATGTCATTATAACAGGAGACACGGAGTATAACCCAGGAACCATTGCAACATTTTCAGGATTAAGAAAAGGGGAAACCTTAAGAATCCCTGGAGATAAAACAAGAGATGCTCTTAACAAGCTTTGGAAATCAAATTTGTTTAGTAGTGTTAACTTATATGTAACCAAAATAGAAGGTGATAATGTATTTCTTGAAATTGAACTGTTTGATTTACCTCAATTAAATGAAGCTCAAATTGAAGGCATCAAAAAAAGTAAGAAAGACGATGTAATAAAGGAAAATAAACTGCAACCAGGTGTTAAGGTTACAGAAAACTTAATTACAACAACAAAAAACTATATAGAAAACACTTATAAAAAGAAAGGGTTCTTAAACGCTAAAGTAAATATTTCAACCTATACTGTTGCTGATACTGTAAAAAGCAACAAAGTTAATATGAAGGTTAATATTGATAAAGGCGATAAAATAAAAGTTAAGGATATTGTTTTTTTAGGTAACCAAAAGCTAAAAAGTAAGAAGTTGCGTAAAGCAATGAAAAACACAAAACAGAGAAACCCTATTCGTATATTAAAGCGATCAAAATACATTGAAGATGATTTTAAAGAAGACCTTGAAAGTGTTGTAGATAAGTACAAAGAAAATGGTTATCGAGATGCGCGTATTACATCTGATTCTTTAGTTTATAATTCAGACAATACAATTTCTCTTTTCATTGGTCTAGAAGAAGGTGAACAATACACTTATGGTGATATCAATTTCTTAGGAAATACAGTTTTTACTGATGCTCAGCTAAACAGCATATTGCAGATTAATAGAGGTGATACTTATAATGGAGTCGAATTAGAAAAACGCATTGAAAATCCTGAAAAACCAGACGCAGTTGATCTTACTAACCAATATCAAAACAATGGCTATTTATTTTCAACCATTACTCCAGTTGAAGTTAGCGCAGATGGTAATGTTATTGATCTTGAAATTAGAATCATTGAAGGAAAACCAGCTTATTTCAATAAAATAACAGTAACTGGAAATGATAAAACGAATGACCATGTTGTCTATAGAGAGCTTAGAACACGACCTGGACAGTTATATAGCAAAGCAAATGTTATACGTACAATTCGTGAACTTGGTCAGTTAGGATTTTTCGATGCACAACAAATTTCACCAAACTTCTTAAATCCAAACCCAACAGAAGGCACCTTGGATATGGAATACTCGGTTGTTGAGCGTGGTTCAAGTCAAATCGAACTACAAGGTGGTTATGGTGGTGGTGGCTTTATTGGGACTTTAGGTTTATCTTTCAATAACTTTTCAATAAAAGACATCTTTAAAAAAGACGCTTATCGACCAATACCTATGGGAGATGGTCAAACTCTATCATTACGATTACAAGCAAGTAGATTTTATCAAACCTATAGTTTCTCATTTATGGAACCATGGTTAGGTGGTAAAAAACCTGTACAGTTTTCAACATCTTTATCACATACTAAACAATTTTTGTTTAATCCTGTGACACGTAATGCAGATAAAAGTAGACGTTTTAACATTACTGGCTTATCAGTTGGCTTAGCGAAACGATTATCAGTTCCTGATGATTATTTTACGTTATCTCAAGCGTTAAGTTTTCAGCATTACGATTTAAAAAACTATAATACAGGACTATTTACTTTTGGTAATGGTTCGTCAAACAACTTAGCATATACGTTAGGAATTAGCAGAAACAACACCAATGTTGATCCAATTTATCCAACAGGTGGTTCTAAATTTTCGTTAACTGCAAAATTCTCGTTCCCTTATTCAGCAGTGAATAATGTAGATTATACAGCTTTAAAAGATGAACGCGAGATATTATTAGAAGAAATAACAGAAAATCCATCAAATACTGAAGCTTCTGATAGAATTTCAGAAATTGACCAAGAACGTTTTAAATGGTTAGAATTTTATAAGGTGAAGTTTGAAGTAGATTGGTATACACGTATTGTAGGAAATCTTGTATTAAAACCAAGTCTCGAATTTGGATTTCTAGGTGCTTATAATAATGATCGTGGTATAATCCCTTTTGAACGTTTCTTCCTTGGTGGTGATGGTTTAGGTGCATTTAGTTTGGATGGTCGTGAAGCAGTTGCTTTAAGAGGTTACCCTAATCAATCTTTGTCTTCTCAAGATGGAGGTACTATTTATAACAAATTCTCATTAGAGCTTCGTCATCCAATTTCTTTAGGTGCTCAGGCAAAAATTTATGCCTTAGCATTTTTGGAAGGTGGTTCATCATATGACAGCTTTAAAGATTACAACCCATTTGTTTTAAATAGATCTGCAGGAATTGGTGTAAGGTTATTTATGCCAGCATTTGGTTTGTTGGGAATAGATTTTGGTCACGGATTTGATCCACTTCCAGGGACTACAACCAAAAATGGATGGGAAACACACTTTATAATTGGACAACAATTTTAAGTTTGGCACGATATTTTCTATTAAGTCGATAACGATTTAATACAAGCGTTAAAATTTTTCAAAATATATTTCGTTAATTTGATAAATATTAATGTTTTGGCGGAATCGTAGCAATTTTATCCGTCATATTAAGAATTATAAGATGAAATCGATAACTCTAAATAATAACAGGATGAAAACCAAAGTTCTTTTTTTACTGGCATTTACATCGTTAATGAGTTGGTCTGCGTTGGCACAACGAGGTGTGAGAATTGGTTATATTGATACAGAGTACATTTTACAAAATGTGCCAGAATATCAAGATGCCAATGCACAACTTGAATCCAAGGTACAGCAATGGAAAAATGATATTGAAAAACGTTTGAGCGCAGTTGAACAAAAAAAGAAACAACTAAGTAGCGAAAGTGTTTTATTGACTCCAGAGTTAATCAAAGAACGACAAGAAGAAATAAGCATAGAAGAAAACGAAATTTTAGATTATCAACAAAAACGTTTTGGTCCAAATGGCGACTTAATGATTCAAAGAAAGCAGTTGATGCAGCCTGTTCAAGATCAAATTTTTGCAGCAGTGCAAGAAATTGCTGCAAGCAGACAATATGATTTTGTGTTTGATAAGTCTACAGATGTTGTCATGTTATACTCAGCAGATCGTTTTGACATTAGTGATCAGGTATTACGTTCAATTAACAGAACATCTAAACGTACCCAAGCTAACAATAAGCAAGAGCGCAAAGATGCTGAGGCTGAAGATATTGTTCCTGACGAAGTCAATGAAGAGCGTGCGGCAGCAACAAAGGAAGTTGCAGATAAAAAAGCTGAGCGTGAAAAAGAAATTGCTGATAAACGTGCTCAACAATTAGCCGATAGAGAAGCAAAAAAACAAGAGCTTGAAGCGAAAAAACAAGCTATTTTAGATGCAAGAGCAAAAGCGCGTGAAGAAAAATTACAAGAACGTAATGCAGATGAAGCCGTAGAAGAAAATAGTAAAGGCGAGGCCAATAATGAAACAGTTGAAGGCGAAATGGTGAAAGCTACAGACAGTACAAAAACAACTGAAGCTAAAGTTGAAAAGCCAATGACGGAAAGAGAAGCTAGAAAAAAAGCATTAGAGGACAAAAAGAAAAAAATATTAGAAGAGCGAAAAGCTAAACTTGAAGCCAAACGCAAACAAGATAGCATAGCAAAAGTTAAAAAGAATAATAATTAATAGACATCAATTTATAACACAATTTTTAAAACAATGAAACATTTAAAAACCCTATTATTTGCAACTGCACTTTTTATTGGAAGTATTAGTTTTACAAATGCACAAAGCAAAGTTGCACATATTAACACGCAGGAGCTGGTTGAAGCAATGCCGAAGATGAAAGCTGCACAAGGTGAGCTTGAAAAATTGGCTAAAACTTATGAGGCTGATATTCAAACTATGATTAAAGAATATCAAAACAAAACAAAACAATACGATGCTGAAGCTTCAACTAAAACTGATGAAGAAAATCAAAAGCGTTTAACTGAAGTTCAAGGCATGCAACAAAGTATTGGTGCTTACCAAAAACAAGCCCAAGAAGATTTACAAAAGAAAGAAGCTGAATTGATGAAGCCTATTTATGATGAAGCTCGTGCAGCGATTCAAAAAGTAGCAAAAGCACAAGGCTTTAACTATGTATTAGATTCTATGAATGGTCAAGGTGTTCTTTATGCAGATGGAACAGATTTATTACCAGCTGTTAAAAAAGAATTAGGATTCTAAAAAACTTGATTTAAATAATATCATTAAAGCTGTCTTTCCTAAGGCAGCTTTTTTATTTTTGCAATGTGAGTACTAAACCTATTGGCATATTCGATTCAGGTGTTGGAGGCACTTCCATATGGAAAGAAGTCCATGCGTTGCTACCTAATGAAAACACCATTTATTTAGCTGATAGCCTTAATGCACCTTACGGCCCAAAAGGGAAGGAACGCATTACAGAGCTCAGTATTAAAAATGTGGACCTACTTATTGAAAAAGGTTGTAAACTCATTGTAGTGGCTTGTAATACGGCAACAACCAATGCTGTCAAACATTTACGATCCAACTATAATATTCCGTTTATTGGTATAGAGCCAGCAATTAAACCTGCGGCCTTAAAAACACAGACAAAATCGGTTGGAATTTTAGCGACTAAAGGCACCTTAGCCAGTGATTTATTTCATGAAACTACAGATTTATATAGCAATGGTATACAAATTATTGAGCAAGAAGGTGAAGGCATTGTCCAATTAATTGAAAGTGGCCAATTGAATTCTGATGCCATGAAGGCTTTGCTTGATATCTATTTACAACCAATGTTAGAAGCCAATATTGATTATTTAGTTTTAGGATGCACTCATTACACTTATTTAATGCCAATGCTGATTGAGATGCTTCCAAATCACATCAAAATTATCGATTCTGGTGAAGCAGTTGCCAAACAGACTAAATCAGTGTTAGACAAACATCAATTACTCAATGCCCAATCAACGAAATCCAAACATCAGTTTTTTACCAATGGAAATCCAGAAGTGATGCAGTCGCTTTTAGGAGAAGGTTTTAAAGTTGAGTATTTGGAGTTTTAGTTGGATTATTATTCCTTAAACCAACTCGAATACTTAACGTAATTATCCGCAATTCTATTTATTTCCCCTGATATGAGTTCTTTGCTAATATCTTTTATCTTTTTGGCAGGCATTCCAGCATAAATACTGCCTGCTTCTACTCTAGCATTTTTGGTTACCACTGCTCCTGCTGCAATAATACTATTGCTTTCAATCACACAATCGTCCATTACAATGCTTCCCATCCCTATAAGGACATTGTCTTGAATGGTACAACCGTGTACAATGGCATTATGACCAATAGACACATTATTGCCAATAGTAGTTGGTGAGGTTTTGTAAGTGGCATGAATGACTGCTCCATCTTGTACATTCACTTTGTTGCCCATTTTAATGTAATGTACATCACCACGAATCACTGCATTAAACCAAATACTACATTGATTTCCCATAGTGACTTCTCCAACAATGGTTGCATTTTCAGCAATGTAACAATCATCTGGGATGATTGGTGATTTTCCGTTTACTGGTTTTATGATTGGCATGTTATATTGTTTATGTGTTGACTAGTTTAGTTGTTGATTTGTTAATGTTATTTAAAATAAGACAATAAATCCGACTTCTTTGATGCTGACACCATAATTTCTTTTCCATTACTCAACACAACGCTCCCTCCTTTGCCTTTTACATATTTGACCACTTCATTAACGTTGACCAAATAACTTTTATGAACTCTAGCAAAACCAGAATCTACTAAGGCATCTTCAAAATATTTTAAGGTTTTACTCACTAACTTCTTTTTGTTGTTATTCAAATAAATCTCAGTGTAATTATCATCGGCTTTGCAGTATAAAATGTTTGCGGTTTCCAACACTTCAAAACCATCTTGTTGTGGTATGGTAATTTTACCATTCACGTTGTTGGTTTTAGGTACTAACACTTCATCTTGTAAGGCATCTTCTTTGGCTTTTATTTCTCCAACATAATCTACTGCTTTAATAAGTTCGTCAATAGAAATAGGCTTCATTAAATAATAGCTTGCATGCGCATTTAAAGCATCCATAGCATAGTGGTTATAGGCAGTGACAAAAATGGTTTCAAATGTTCTATCGCCAACTTTATCAAGTAAATCAAAGGCGTTGCCATAAGGCATTTCAACATCCAGAAATACCAAATCTAATTTATTGTTTCTAATGAGCACCAGAGCTTCATCTACATTTCCTGCTTCACCAAGAATAGCCACATTAGGACAATATTTGTTTAAGTAGTTTCTTAAAATATCTCTACTTGTTTCTTCGTCTTCTACAATGATTGCGTTTAGTTTCATAATTTATAAGTTGGAAGCTAGAAGAACGAACCTAGAAGTAAAACTTCTAGCTCCAAGCTTCATGCTTCAGTCTTTTTTTTAAGGTTACAACAACTTTTGTTCCCTTGTCCTTTTGAACGTCAGGATGATTTTCAGCATCCACAAAATCGTCTATAAAAACATCTACTTTATCTTTATACATCTCATTTAAAATTGCAACTCGTTTTTTAATATTGCCTAAACCTTTTGAGTTGTGTTTTTTCTGATGTTCAGTTTTCATGGCTTTAGATTTTTCTCTTCCTATGCCATCATCTGTAATGCTTATTTTAAGTTCGTTTTTATCAACTTGTGCGATATTAATATTGAGTTGTCCTTTTTCGGTTTTATAGCGTAATCCATGCCAAACAGCATTTTCAATATACGGTTGCAATAACATTGGTGGAATTTGAAAATCATCAATATTTACATTATCATCAATAGTAATAGAATAATCAAACTTATCCTTAAATCTAAAATGTTCAAGTTTTGTGTATAGCTCAAGCAATTCAATTTCTTTTTCAAGTGGAATAAAATCTTCTTCACTATTTTCCAAAACTGCTCGCATCAGCAATGAGAAATCAGATAGATATTTATTTGCAGTGCGTTCGTCATTGTTTGCAATAAAGCTATTTACCGAATTAAGCGCATTAAAAATAAAATGCGGATTCATCTGACTTCGCAACGATTTCAAAGCCAAAAGATTATTGTTTAATTTCTGCTGCTTCATATTCTTAAACATAAAATAGCCAGCAAACAGGAGCAAAACAACTCCACCAATCAAGGAATAAATGATGAGTTCTTGACTTTTGTTTCGCTCTTGTGTGAGCTGAAATCTACTTTCAGACAAGGCTCTATCTTTTTCCAAACTTGTAATTCGATTCTGCTTTTCGTTTAAATCTTGCCTTACTCTTGCTGCTTGCGAAATTTCCTGGTCCTTTTTAATATAAAGCTCATCTACCAAACGCTCATACTCTTTGGCTGTAGTTAATGCTTTTTCAATATCTCCAGCGTCTCTATAGACTTCAGATAATTTTCTAGTCGCATCCTTTTTAACCACCAAATCTTCTTTGGTATCAGCCTCTACAATACTTTTTTCTAGAAAGTTAATTGCATTGCCAAAATCTTTCTTCAAGGCATAGGCATTACCAATTTTATAATTTTGCTTTTGAGGTGTTAGCGAGCTTTCATTATCAATTATTGAGTCATGTTCAATGTCTTCAATATCATCTAAAGCATCTTTTCTTAATATGATTTCAGCTTCATAAGCTTGATTGATGTTTTGAAAATCGGCTACTTTAACTTTTTCTTCAGCTGCTCTTTTTTTGTTTTCTTTATTGGCAAGATTTAACGAGTTTTCAAAATAACCAGAAGCTTTATCATTAGCTCCGCTGGCTTGATACGATTGTGCAATTTTTGAGTTTAAATCAGTGATTTTTGGCGTGATCAAATGTTCTTGAGCCACAAGCAATCCTTGATTGTAAGCATCAATTGCCTTTGAATAATCTTTGGTGTTGTAATACACATCGCCAAGGCCTTCGAGCAACTCAACCTTTTGCCAATTAGATAGTGATTTTCTATCCAAAGCATTGTACATGTCTAAACTTTCCTGATAGTTTTTGTTGAGTTCGTACGCTTTTGCAATTTTCAGTCTTACCTCAATTGAATTTACATTTTGTAGACTTATTTTATAGTTGGTTACCGCAAGATCATATTGTTTTAACTCGAAAAACACATCTGCCAAAACTTCATAAACCATTGCATTATTTTTGCTAGAGTTAGCAATGGATTTAGCATCTGTAATAAACTCAATACTCTTGTCTGTATTTTTCTTTTTGTAATATTCGGCCGAATCTATCAAGGCATTAAACAAATTAGCATCAATTCGTTTGTATTTTGTCGATAGGTTACTCGTATTGGGCTGAACCTTTACAGTGATGCGCTCGTTGCTTTTTATGATGATATAAACCGTTTCAAAATCGCTATGTCTAATGACGAGTTCATCATTCAACTTTACTTGTATTCTAAATTCTCCTTCACTATTTGTTGTGGTATAAGCACCACCATTAACCTCAACATTCACTTTGGGAATAGGCTTATTGGTGTCATTTTCAATAACCGATCCTCTCACAATAAATGTGTCTTGCTTTTTTGCTGTATTGTTGGTCTGAGACCATGAATAAAAGCCTAAGCATAAAGTGACACAAATAATGATATGTTTTAAACTGTCTTTCATTATTAAATTTGAATCGTAAACTTACACACTTTACTTGGCATTATAAAATGCTAAAATCAATAAAAAGGAGCTTTTATTTCCCATTTTTACCACTTTACGAATTTAAAATATCGTTTCACTCATTCAAATGAGGTGTTTACTCATTCTAGGTTTTTTGAGAAAAAAGTTGGTCTTAGCTTTACTTTATATTTAAACACATTCATCAATTTAAAACAAATAAATCATGACAACTCAAATTAAAACCTTCTTTATAGGACTTCTAATGGTTGGAACATTCGCTACAAATGCGAATAATAAACCTACTTCAAACAAGCAATTCATAAAAGTGGCGCTATTATTAGACACAAGCAATAGCATGGATGGATTAATCGACCAAGCCAAAGCACAATTATGGGAGATAGTTAACGAGCTTTCTTATGCCAAGTGTGAAGGTGAACGACCAAACCTTCAAATTGCAATTTATGAATATGGTAACGACAGATTAAATAGTGACGAAGGTTACATAAGACAAGTTATAGGCTTTAGTGAAGACCTCGACGATATTTCAAAAGAACTGTTTTCGCTAACTACAAATGGTGGTAATGAATATTGTGGACAAGTAATTCAAACCTCATTAAATCAACTAAAATGGGGAAACAATCCTGATGACTTAAAACTTATATTCATTGCAGGGAACGAACCCTTTAATCAAGGATATTTAAGCTATAAGCATGCAGCAGTAAATGCCAATGAAAAGGATGTGACCGTAAACACCATTTTTTGTGGCGATTATTATGATGGCATTGCCACATATTGGAAAGAAGGTGCTGATTTGACCAAAGGCGATTATATGGCCATAAACCATAACAAAGCCACTGTTCATATTGCGTCTCCTTATGACGATGCAATTTTGATTCTCAACAAAAAGCTTAATGGAACTTATGTGATGTATGGAAATAAAGGCAGAGAAAAAATGCAATTACAAGCTGAACAAGACGACAAAGCCAAAGATTACAGCAAGGCAAACGCAGTAGGAAGAACCGTAAGTAAGAGTTCTCACTTATATAAAAATTCATCTTGGGATTTGGTGGATGCTGTTGAACAAGAAGAAGTTGTTATTGAAAAATTAAAACCAAGCGAATTGCCCGATGAGTTAAAAGGTAAAAGCACAGAAGAAGTAAAAGCTTATCTTGAAAAGAAGCAAAAAGAACGTGATGCTATTACTAAAGAAATTCAAGAATTAAACAGTAAGCGCAAAGTATATATAGCTGAAAAACAAAAAGACACCAAAAACGGATTAGAAAATGCTATGATAAAAGCCATTAAAACACAAGCGAAGAGGAAAAATTATCAGTGGAATTAAAATAAAAAGGCTCCTAAATAGGGGCCTTTTTTAATACTATATTTTAAATTTTAATTTACACTTGGACAATTACATTCATACTTTTCACGAACACAATTAAAATTGTAACCCAAGGTTAACTGGTGAAACCCTCCATTGTTAAAAACCACTGAGTTGGCTTGATAAGAATAGGTATATGCAAATACAAAGTCTTTGTAATTAACCCCAACTAAAGGTGTGAAATATTGAAGTTTTTGGCTGCTTACTCCTGTTCCATTTAAAAACTCTGCACCATCAAAGCTGCGTCGATAAGATAATCCAGCCCAAAGTTTCCCAAAGTCCATTTCTCTATAAGCTTTAATGTTTACATCCATTAAAGATTCTTTAGTAGCATCGCGATACATAAACATCACTGAAGGCTCATAACTCATTTCACTGCCAATTTTACTAAAAACATTTCCAGCTGAAAACAAATACGTTCTTAAATTGTCATAGCTTAAACCTTGCTCATTGAAATTAATACCTTGATTGGCTAAAACATTCTTAACCGTTGCATGAGCATAAAAGTCAAGAAAGTGATAAGAGAAACCAAAGTCTATATTAAAGTTGGTTGCACTTTGCTCAATACCAGCAATAATAGGGTCAAAACCATCTGCTAAAAACGAGGTTTCATCTAATTTATATTGAATAAATCCTGCGCTTAGACCAAAGGATAACATATTTAAATCTATTGGATTTCTGGAAAACATCAAGTGATGTGCATACGTTAAATACGCACCTGTTTGTGAATGATACCCATTTTTATCAGCAAAAACAATTGCTCCAGCTGCTGAAGGACCATCTCCTAACCTACCATTGATACTCAATGTATTTAAGCTTGGCGCTTCATCCTGACCAAACCATTGCTGTCTTCCTGTTAATCTAATTTTAGCACAATTAGCAACTCCAGCCATTGAAGGATGAATTAGGTAATAATTATCCGTTAAATAATCCGAATATATGGGTAAACCTTCTTGAGCAATAGACACTTTTGAGAACAAAAGTAGGACTGCTATCAAGCAAAATTTTTCTATTTTCAATTTCATATCAAGTTTTATCTTTTCAGGGTAAAATGGGCTCTAAATGTTTTTCTCTCTCCACTAATTGGCTCATCATACTCAACTGTAAACCAATAATCATTTGTTGGTAAAAGCTCTCCATTAAACGTACCATTCCAACCTTCTCCTGTTGGATTAAGCTGTTTAACAAGCTTACCATATCTGTCAAATATATAAATTTTTGAGTTAGCCTGCGTTTCAATACCATAGATATTCCAAGTATCATTATATCCATCACCATTAGGTGTAAAGTAATGCGGATAGTCAATAACTAAAACTGTTGTTTCGCCAATACCACAACCATTTAAATCTCTTGCTTTTACAATATGTAAACCTCCAGACACATTTTCAAAAATATTGCTTTCTTGCCAAGCACCATCATCTAAACTAAACTCATATACTCCATTACCTGTAACACTTGCTTCAATGACATGATTTTCGGCAAAAGCAACAGTTGTTAATACTGCTGTTACAATTGGTGGTCCACTTTCTATCACTAAAGTACTATCTGTATTCTGACAACCACTTGCTATGTTTATTACGATAACCTCATAAGTTCCTCCTTGTAACGCTAAATAACTGGAAGATGTTGCTCCAGCTATTACAACTCCATTTAAACTCCATTCAAAATCATATTCAACATCAGACAGTCCTGTGTCTAAAATTGGTGGTTCAACAACCTCTGTTCCGTTTGAATCTACACATAAGATATACTCATCATTTAAATCAAAAATTGGTAACAAATCTACTTGCAGTGTTATTTCTGTGATGGCATAACAGTAAGTGTTTGGAGTGTTTATATTATCAACACGAGCATAAACAACTTGTGTATTGGTTACATTTTCATAAGTTGTTGGAATAGGATTTACATACAAATCAGCATCTGCAAACGAATCATAATAAGTCACTTCATAAATTAATGGATCTTGTCCATTGAGTACTTCAGTATTTTTTGTGGTTAAATCAAATTGTCCAAACCCATCATTATCTCCAAGATTATCGCAAATCACATAAGGCGTCACAATAGGATTTGCATTTGACGATTCTTGTACCTCAATAAAGAAACTCACAGCTGCCACATCACAACCAGTTATTGTATTTGTAATTGTTACAAAAATCTCTTGAGGATTCGTTAAGTTGGTATATGGACTTGTGAGTGCATTAATAGAAGCATCCGCATCAGCCTGTGATTCATGGTATGTCACTGCAAATATTCCTGGATCTTGACCATTTAAAACTTCAAGAGTTTTGCTATCAAGATCGAAATCAAAAAATCCGTCGGTATTATCTTCACACTCAATAAAATTGGTAACAGCAATAATATCAGGTAACGGATTTACAATCAAATCAAAATCAATAATCACAAAACAACCAGTTGTATCATTAGTGACTCTAACATAAATGGTTTGTGGTGTGCTTGTATTTGAATAAGCTGTTGGTATTGCAATAACTCCTGTACCATTTTCTGCATCTGTAAACGATTCATGATAGGTAGCAGTTACTCCAACTTCACCATTCAATATATACGCTTCGTTTAAAGTTAAATCGAAAATTTCAACAGCATTTCCTGCATTGTCCTCGTCACATAAAATTAAATCTGCTGGATCTGTATTGGATATTGGTAAGGCATTGACAATTAAATCTAAAGTCGTCGTGCTATAACATCCTGTAACATCATCTTCAACTCTTGCGTAAACCGTTTGAGGATTACTTGTGTTATTATAAGGACTTGTAATTACGTTAGCTCCAGAATCTGCATCAACCAATGTTTCATGAAAGGTTAAAGTAACTCCAGTGATACCTCCAAGTATTTCAGTTGAAGCATCTTCTAAGGTAAATAGTTCTGTTTGGTCGCCAGGATTATGATAATCACATAGCTCTAAAGCTGTTGGATTAGAAATCACTGGATTCGTGTTTACTGTAATCTCAAAGTTTACTGAAGACACAAAACAGCCTGTCACATTATCTTCAACACGAACATAAATAATTTGTGGATTACTAATATTCGTATAAGGACTTGCCAAAGCATTAGCTCCTGTGTCAGCATCTGCTTGTGTTTCGTGATACGAAATGGTAAAATCTGCTGGGTTTTGTGTACCTATGACCTCAGCATCAAATTGTGTTAAATCTATTGAGGTTACGTTTGGTGTGTCTGTACAAAATTCAATATCAGCTAAGTCATTTTCTTCTGGAAGTGGATTAACCGTTAAAGTAATATGCTCACCAAGTCCTAAACAGGAATTATCGACATCACTATCTACACGTACAAAAATTGTTTGCGTGTTAGGTGAAGCATCATTTCTGTGGTTGCTAATATCTGCAATAGCATTAGTTTCAGCCAAAGCATCCTCTAAGGTTTCGTAATAGGTAATGGTAATGGTTTGCCCTACTGGGAAAATGGCTGTAATTGTTGCATCTGCATCACTAAAATCAAAAGCAGCAACACCATTTCTATAATCACTATCTGTTGTATCATCATCACACACTTCATAAGTCAATTGAAATGTTGGAGGAATTGCAGTAGTAGACACTAATAAATTTAATTGTGCTGTTCTGTAGCATCCATCTGTAGTTTCAATCCTCACATACATCACATCTGGAGCAGCAGAAGGATCAAGATTGGTATAGGCTGTTGGGTTGGTTATAGCATTAATTCCTGCTTCAGCATCAGCTAAATCTAAATGATAGGTGAATATTTCAGTAGCAAAATTTGCTGATAGAATTTCATTAGACTCCGTTAAATTGAATTCGGTAAAACCATCAGTATCGTCATCACATTGAAATAGCTCAACAAAAGACAAAACGGTTGGTAGTGCAAAGACTTCTAAATCTATAGTTGCTGTTTCAAAACAATCTGTATTGTCTATATTTTCAACTCTTACAATGAGCTGTTGTGTGTTGGCTGTTGTATTGGTAAACAATAAAGGTAAAGCTCCACTTCCTGTATCTGCATCTGCTTGGTTTAAGTGGTAAGTGACATTAAACTGTGCTGCATTTTGTCCATTAAGCACTAAAGGTGTCAGGGTTGCCAAATCAAACTCTATAAAGCCATTAGTATCATCTCCATCATCGTCGGTATCGCATAAACCATAGTTTTGAGCAGTAGCAGTTGGTTGGTCAACCACATCTAAAATAAAACTATCAGTATCGTAACAAGTCGTATTGATATTGCTTTCAATTCTTATAAAAATCTCTTCTTGAACATAAGCTGTTGCATTGGTATATGGTGAGCTTAAAGGATTGGCATTATTATCTGCATCTGCTTGTGAAGCGTGAAAGGTAACCGTAAACTCTGAAGGATCTTGTGTGTCCAAAACCTGAGCTGCGAGAACGTCTAAATCGAGGGTCCAGAAACCATCGTTATTATCGTCGCAAATATAAAAATCGTCAATAGGATTCAAAACAGGACTCGTAGCAAACTCCACTATAATGGTGTCTTCTGCTGTACAGCTACCAGAAAAGTCGACGATAACTGTATATTCACCATCTTCTGTAACGTCTAAGGTAGAGTTTGTTTCTCCAGTAATTTCAACACCATCTTTGTACCATGTATGCGTTCCTGTAGTTGTTGGAATTAAAGTGTCAAGTGTTAAGATTTCAGCAGAACATGCTGAGTTGCCTCCAGCGATAGTTAAGTCTTGACCAAGGTCTAAACCAATATTAAAACTACCTGCTTCTATAAATATAGCTGTATCATATTGTTGATCTCCTTCGTCAGCAACAACTAATTTTATTTCATAAGCTACGTTTGGAGTAACATTAGCAAAAGCTGTCAATGCAACTGTACGACCTCCATAATTAGTGTCTCTTATGGCTGGATTATAACCAGCAAAATATTCAGGGTTAGAATTACATCCAGTCGCATTGTTATTAATATTAGTTACTGTAACTTCAGTACCATCAGGTAAAACCGCCAAATTCGTATACGTAGTTGTACCAACTTCACGCAATAAAAACGCAAAACTATCGGTGAATTGACATTCAAAATCACCATATTCTTCTGATGCCATTAAATATCGAAAACTAATGTTATCTGCTATTGGTGTGAATGTAAATTTTATAAAAGTTGCATCCTCAGAATTTGTGCCTGGTGTAGAAGTAATATATGCATCTAAATCAGCATCACCAGGAAGATTATTTTGATTATTAACAATGCCTCCAGTTATTACATTACCACCTGGATGAGCATCACCTGAAGTTATTACAATCCCAGACTCAAATGGAAATGTGGTACCTCCTGCTCGTCTAAAATAACCATAACTCTTGGTTGTATTATTTGCTGGGCTTCCGCTCACTTGATATGAAAAATCACTTACAGTTGAGCAAGGGCTGTCAATTAGCACATCTTCAATAAGTTGTTCTGGCCCAAAAAATGACTGTGCATCAGCAGCATCATTAATAGCAATAATTGGATTTTGAGCGTATCCAAGCAAAGACCATAACAACAGCAAACATATAATGTAGTATTTTCCTTTCAAATCAATTTGGTTAATGAATTCCAAATATATGTATAACTCCACTTTTCTTTTATTATTTTTGCAAAAAATAGATATAATGAAGAAAATCTCCGTTTCAATACAAGAAACCAGTAATTCGACCATCATAAAATTTGAAGCTGATAGCTTTTTAACTCAATATCAGAGCTTTGAGTATAACAATATAGATGATGCTAAGAACTCACCAATTGCACAGCAACTGTTTTACTTGCCTTTTGTTAAAAAGGTGTATATCTCAGGGAATTTTATTGCTATTGAGCGCTATGATATTGTTACTTGGCCTGATGTGCAAGAGGAAGTTAGAGAGCAAATTGAAAATTATTTAAATGAAGGTGGAACAGTTGTAAATATGGATAGTGACACTAAAAAAGTACCTGTAACTATCTACGCTGAAAGCACACCAAATCCTGCTGTGATTAAGTTTGTAGCTAATAAGAATTTAGTTCCAGCCATGTTTGAGTTCACCTCTATTGATGAAACCAAGTCTTCACCTTTTGCTGCAGAATTGTTTCATTTTCCGTTTGTGAAAAGTGTGTTTATTGACAAAAATTATGTGTCTATTACCAAATATGACATCGCTGAGTGGAACGATATCACTATGGAACTTCGTGAGTTCATTAGAAACTATATTGAAAACGGAAAACCAATGGTTGTTGCTGATGCTCCAGAAATAAAGCAAAACACAGAGAAAGCTAAGGAAGCACATTTTGAAACACTAGACGATATTTCAAAAGAAATCATCAATATTCTAGAGGAGTATGTAAAACCTGCTGTTGCTAGTGATGGTGGTAATATTCAGTTTGAATCGTACAATGCTAGCACTAAAAATGTAAAAGTGATTTTACAAGGCGCTTGTAGTGGTTGTCCATCGTCAACATTTACCCTTAAAAATGGGATAGAAAACATGTTGAAAGAAATGCTGAAAGGCAAAGTTGAAACTGTAGAAGCAATTAATGGCTAAAAAGTCTTCATAAATTTGTGACTTATCTAATTATTTCGTTTCTTATAGATAGTATAAACATTTAAAAAACAAATAATTATGGCAGTCATGAAAGTAATAGAAGTACTAGCAAATTCTGATAAAAGTTGGGAAGATGCAACTCAGAAAGCAGTTAAAGAAGCTTCTAAAACAGTAAAAAATATCAAATCTGCATTTATACAATCTCAAAGTGTAGTTGTGAATAATGACAGAGTAACTGAGTTTAGAGTTAACTTGAAAATTACATTTGAAGTGAAATAAAATTCACTTCAATTAATATAAAAGCGTTCAATAATTGAGCGCTTTTTTTATACTTCTTTTTGTACTTTTGGCACTATGCAAAAAATACTCTTCCCCTTACTAATTTTATTCATTGCTCTTACAAGTTGTAAGAGTGAAACTTCTGAACAAATGACACATCAATATACCAATGAGCTCATTAATGAAACGAGTCCTTATTTACTGCAACATGCTCACAATCCTGTTAACTGGAAAGCCTGGAATGACAACACATTAAATGAAGCCAAAACGAGTAACAAACTTATTTTAATTAGTGTTGGTTATGCCTCTTGCCATTGGTGTCATGTTATGGAACACGAGAGTTTTGAAGACTCCTTAGTTGCTCAAATAATGAATAAGAACTTTATAAACATAAAGGTGGATAGAGAAGAGCGTCCTGATGTTGATCAAGTGTATATGAATGCTGTACAGCTTATGACAGGAAGTGGTGGTTGGCCTCTTAATGTTGTGGCTCTTCCAGATGGAAGACCAGTTTGGGGAGGCACCTACTTTAAAAAAGAACAATGGATGAGTGTTCTAGAGCAAATCTCTGAAGTGTACCAGGAAAACCCTCAGAAACTTGTTGAATATGCCGATAAATTGGAAGCTGGAATAAAGTCTTTAGATGTTGTAAGTCTTAACACTAACGACATTGAGTTTAAACAGGAATTTGTATCTAATGCAGTTAATATGTGGTCTCAAAGTTTTGACAGAATTAAAGGCGGAACCAATAGGGCTCCAAAATTTATGATGCCAAACAACTTACATTTTCTATTGCGTGAAGCTTATCAAAATAATAATACCGATTTGCAAGGTTTTGTGAACCTAACCTTAACAAAAATAGCATTTGGTGGTGTTTTTGATCATGTTGGTGGTGGTTTCTCAAGATATTCTGTTGATGATAAGTGGCATGTCCCTCATTTTGAAAAAATGCTTTATGACAACGCACAATTAGTGAGTTTGTACAGTGATGCGTATTTAATTACAAAAAATCCGTTGTACAAAGATGTAGTTATTGAAACATTAGAATTTGTAAAACGGGAACTCACAGATACCAATGGAACCTTTTACTCATCATTAGATGCAGATAGTACAACGCCTTCTGGTGAACTTGAAGAAGGAGCCTTTTATGTTTGGCAAGAAGAGGAATTAAAAAAATTATTAGGTGATGACTTTCAGCATTTCGCCAACTATTACAAC
>CAZRDG010000003.1:0-26536 GCA_964598775.1 uncultured Lacinutrix sp. | reverse complement strand
TTCTACTGCGTTCCAACCGAGTTCTTTTTCAATTTTAGATGCATCAATTGCGTACCTAAAATCGTGGCCAAGCCTATCTTTTACAAAAGAAATTTGATTTTTGTAAGACTCGCTTTTAGGTTTTATTTTGTCTAAAATTTCACAGATTTTATTTGCAATATATATATTATTGTGCTCGTTGTTTCCGCCGATGTTATATGTTTCTCCTGCTTTTCCATATTGATAAACCAAATCAATCCCCTTACAATGGTCATCTACAAATAACCAATCGCGTACATTTTTCCCATCTCCATAAATTGGTATGTTTTCATTAGATAATGCTTTTCTAATTATTGTTGGAATTAATTTTTCATCATGTTGTTTTGGTCCATAATTATTAGAGCAATTTGTTGTAACAACATTCATTCCATAGGTATGAAAATAGCTTCTTACTAAAAAATCTGATGACGCTTTTGAGGCACTGTATGGACTATTAGGTGCATAAGGAGTTTTTTCAGTAAATATGCCCGAATTACCTAAACTCCCATAAACCTCATCTGTAGAGATGTGTAAAAATCTGTTTTTTATGCAATTTTTTTTAGGCTGATTTGATGGTGTCATCCAATTGGCCTTAGCGACATCTAACAAATTAAATGTGCCAACAATGTTTGTATTAATAAACTCTCCAGGGTTTTCAATAGACTTATCTACATGTGATTCAGCGGCAAAATGAATAACTCCGTTAAACCTATAAGTTTTAAATAAATCTTCAATGAGTTTTCTATTGTAAATATCTCCTTTTACAAAGTTGTAATTCCTATTGCTTGAGACTTCATCTAAATTAGAAAGCTCACCTGCATAAGTGAGCTTATCTAAATTTATAACTTTAGTGTCTTGATGTTTATTTAAAAAATATGATATAAAGTTAGAGCCTATAAAACCCGCTCCTCCGGTAATTAAAATAGTCATTATTTAAACTCTGCTTTTAAATTTTTCTAAAAATTTAACAAACTCTATTAAAGTCAAAATAAAAAACAAAAAGAAAGGGAAACTAAATAAGTAAAATATTTTTTTGCTAACAGATTTGTTAAATATCTCAATTGAATCATCCATAAAACCTTTACTAGGAATGGTAGATAAAGTCTCCATAATAAACTGTTTGTTCTCTTTTTCTCTTTCAATTGAAACCAGTTCTTTTCTTAATTCTATATTATTTAGATAAAGATCAAATTCTCTTGTTTTATTTTTTTCATCTGTACCATCAATTGTAATTGAAGTCTGAGCTCCTTTTGTTGTTTCTGTTGTTTTTTCTAGTACTTTTTTATAAATTTTTTGAAGTGAATCGGATTGAGCCAGTGCATTTTTTACAGCTATCTCTCTATTTTCTAATTGCCTAAGATCCCTTTCTTGTTCTCTTTTAAAGTATTTGTTTGAGTTAAGTTTTTCTATTATAGCTTCAAAAACTAAATTAAAGTTATCATTCGTTTGGGAGTTAATTGAAATTTGTTGTATATCATAAATATAATCTTCAACGTTTTCTAAATATTCTTTATATACAATCGTAGAAGCTAGGGTGGTGTCTAGCTTTCTTGTATAGTTGTTAAACTCTATAAGTCTTTGGTTTTCACCAACTAATGATTTTACATCAAATCCAAATATGGAAGTTATATATATAGAATCTATTGACAGCTCTTGGGCGAGCGTTGAATAGTCTCTTGTAGATATTAAGTTATTATAATAATTGATATTATCATACAAGGCTTCTCCAGTATTGTAATTTTGTTTGATAAGAATTGAAGACTTAAATACTGGTTCGGAAAAATTTTCTTTTATTAGACCATACCCAAATCCTAAAAAACCTGCTATTAAAAGTAATACGATGTGTTTTTTAATAAAGAAAACACACCAAACAAATGCCAAAAAGAGTTTGTTTAAAATTTTTCCTAAAAAACTAAAAAACCTATCAAACATGCTCCCAATTAGCTTAAAAAGCTGTCCCAAATCTACTTCCTCTGAATTATTTTGTGGTGTGTTTATTTCTTTACTCATTACTAAAATTTAATTAAGTATTTGTTCTAATATTTTTCTTGTTATTAAATAAGTGGGTCTTACTCCGCTTGTTCCTAAGCCTCCTGATGCTAATGTGCTTCCTGTTTCTAGTGGGTTATCACTTGCATAATAAGCGTACCTAACCTTCACATCTTTGTTTATACTATTTCTAACCTTAGAAGCAGCCTGAATTGCTTTTTGATAATGCGCACCTTCCATCTCAAGACCTATCACATTCCATGTTGAATCATGGAAAAATTTCAATATTTCTTTATTCTGTAATGAGGTTCCTAAAACGGTTACCATCGAGCCTTCATAAATTTTAACGCCTTGACCTTCTAATTGTTCTTTTTTCAACTCATTCTCAAAAGGATAGTTATCTGCTGTACCTTCAAAAATATGTGCTGAAGGTATCATAATATCACCTTTACCTCCTTCTAAAATGCCAGCTTTCCCCATAATAGAGATTGATTGAATATTTAAGTGTATTTTAGAACCCTTACTTCCAAAAGGCTTTAAAAACTCATCAATAGTTTCATATGCTTGTTCACCAAATGCATAGTCCATGACAAAAATAACTGGATTTTCCGAATCTTTGTCCTTTTTAGTGATTTTTAAATCTGAGCTTTTTAAATCAATTTTAGCCGTATCAAAAATCTGAACATCAATATTTGTTCCTGATGCATCTGGAATAAACACCATACCTTCTTGAGTAGCTGTTTTTGTAACTTTATCTCTTAAGGCTGTATTAGTATTATTGCTCAACGCTTCATAAACTTCAAAAATATCCTTTTTAGCAGAAAATGATTTTAGCGCTTTAGAAGCATGTAGTGTGTTCATTACACTATGAAGGTTGGCGCTTATTATATGGATTGGTCGTTCAAGTAAATCTCGCTTCTTTAATTCTTCCTTAATATTATTAGCCCAGATTTCACCATGAATGTGGTGCCCTAATCGTTCTCTCAATACTGGACTAAAAGTTACTGTTCTTTTATTGTTATTAATGGTTTCGTCTATTGCCAATTTGCCCAGCCAATAAATGATTTGCAACAAACGTTCTGGATGCTTCTTTGTTGCAAATTTTGGATACATTGTTGTAAGTTCTTCAAATGTACGTCCTAAAATATTTGCTGTATGCGTTACTGCTATTTCACGTTCTTTAAACGAAAGTTCTGTTTTAGATAATGCTGCTTTTTCTAATTTTTCCCAATCTCTTGTGGTTCCTCCTTTATCGTTAATAAGAACTCGCTTACTAATTTTATGGGATTCAATGAATAGAAAAGTTAAGTGCGTCAGAATATCATAAATTTCAGAACGTCCTCTTGTGATTTCAATATTAATTTGCTCTTCGTCTATTCTGTAACAATTTCGTCGACGTTTTGGTGGAATAATAACTTCAAAGTGTGAGTTACCATAGCCTTCATCACTTGTAAGGTTGATAAACCTACATTCTTCTATACCTTGAGGCAATCTATCTATCACATAAAGTAAACCGTCAAGTTCTGCTTTTTCTTCTCCAATTGACCCATAAATTTCTGGTCTTAATAATAACAATGCCTCTCTCAGGGTTTCGCCAGAAATTCCCATAGGTTTATAAAAACCTCTGTTAAATAAATGTCGCATTGTAATATACATGCGCTCAATGGCGCTTGAGCTTTCCTGTGCTCTTGTTCTTCCTTTATTTTTTTTGCTCATATGCATTATTTAACCTCCAAATATAGGTTAATTAGCGTTAATATAATTTGATAAAACATCAGCAATTTTTCTGTCATTTGCCAATCTTGGCACTTTATTTTGCCCTCCTAATTTACCAATGGTATTCATATATTTATTAAATCCATCTTTTTGAACCACTGAGATTTTTAACTGCTGAAGTACTTTCCCCTTTATAAGGTCAAGATAATAACTATTTTGCGCTTGCAAAGATTGATCTAGAAATACTTCTATTTCTTGAATGTTAATTGGCTCTGTTTCAAACTCGATAAACCACTCATGATATGGCAGCCCATGAATTGGATTTAACTTTGGCGCAACTGTAAATTCAGTCATATTTACACTGAATTGTTTTGTGGCTTCTTGCATAGCTTGTTCTACTTCTTTCCCAATTACATGTTCACCAAAAGCCGAAATAAAATGCTTGATTCTTCCTGTTACAATGATTCGATGAGGATTTAGAGAGGTGAACTCTATTGTATCTCCAACATTATAAGCCCAAAGACCTGCGTTAGTTGATATAATCATCACATAGTTAACACCTAATTCAACATCTTTTAAAGTAATTCGCTTTGGGTTATCATTAAAAAACTCATCTGCCTTTACAAACTCATAAAAAATGCCTGAATTAAGCAATAATAACATTCCTTTTTCTTGCTGTTTATCTTGAAATGCAAAAAAACCTTCGCTTGCTGGATACAGTTCTATACTATCAACTTTTCTACCAATAAGTTTTTCAAACTTGGTTCTATATGGTTCATAATTAACTCCACCATAGATAAAGAGGTTGAAGTTTTTAAATACTTCTCCTATTGGCTTACCGGTTCTCTTGTTTATTTTCTCGAAATACATTTGAACCCAAGATGGAATCCCTGCAATAATGGTCATGTTTTCATTTATTGTCTCATCAACAATTGTATCAACTTTAGTTTCCCAATCTTCGATACAATTGGTTTCCCAACTTGGCAATCTATTTTTTTGAAGATATTTTGGCACATAATGAGCAGAAATACCTGAAAGCCGTCCGATTTTAATTCCATTTTTTTCTGTTAAAACAGGGCTTCCTTGCAAAAAAATCATTTTTCCATCTACAAAGCTTGCGTTGCCTGTTTCATTGAGATAAAGCAAAATGGCGTTACGTGATGCTTCAACTTGCGCTTTTATTGATACATCAGTAATAGGAATATATTTTACACCAGAAGTTGTGCCAGATGTTTTAGCAAAATATATTGGTTTACCTTTCCATAAGATATTTTCTTGTCCAGCAACCACTTTATCAACATAGGGTTTTAGTGCTTCGTAATCTCTAATTGGAACTTTTTTTACAAAATCATCATGTGAATTTATACTAACAAAATCATGATCTTTCCCGAAAGTAGTTCCAGTGCCTACACTTATTAAATGCTGAAAAACTTTGTCTTGAGTCTCAATAGGTTTTGAAAGCCATTTTTTCATTTTCCTTTCGACTTGTTTTGCAAAAGGTTTTGCCAAGAAGGCTTTCAATGATGTTAATTCTGGTAGTTTCATGCGTTAATGACTAATTTTCTTTAATGGTCACATGTAACATCCAAATCATAATTCCAAGTATATTTAAAATGTTCTGCATTGGATGTTTCATTTATTTAAAATCAATGAATGTTGTTGGGTCAATTGGGTAGCCATCATTCCAAAGTTCAAAATGTAAATGAGGTCCTGTGGTAAGCTCTCCTGTATTACCTGAAATAGCTATTACCTCACCCGATTTGACTAAATCGCCTTGAGATTTTGTTAAAGATGCATTGTGTTTGTAGGCTGAGATTAAGCCATTACCATGATCAATAATTACAACATACCCTGTTTGTGTCGTCCATTCGGCTAATATAACAGTGCCATCTGCAGTGGCTTTAATTGGAGTGTCTTTAGTTAAAACAATATCAACAGCAAAATGTTTTTCATCGATGTTATAACCCTCACTTATAGCACCACTTGCTGGTGGAAATAAAACGAAATTAACCTTTGAGGTGGCAGATTCAAATAGACTGTATTTATCTTCCTTATCCACTCTTTCACGCAAACGCAAGTCTTCTTTAGATGGTGCTAAGTCTTCTTCTGTAATATCTAATTCAGCTGCATTAATTATTGAGTCTTTGTTTATTTCTATTGCAGCTATATCTCCTGTTAATACTCGTTTAATGGATTCTAAATACTTTTCATTAGCAACTATGACTTGCTGTAGTGAATCTGTTTTGTAATTTAATTCTGTGGCTTTCTTTTTTAAAGATGTTGAAGAATAGCCAGGAATATATTCTCTTAAAGACGTATAAGCTATAAGCATTGTAGTGCCTATGATTAACATTATGGTAAGTAGGGAGACAATAACAAACACGTTAAGTCGAGTAAGTTTTATAGCGAATCTTTCTTCAAAAGTGTCTTCATTTAAAATAACGAGCCTGTACTTATGAAGTAGTTTTCTAGCGAGCCTTTTTTTACCTTTCTTTTTTGCTGTCATTTGCAAACAAATTTAAATAAAATATGTGTTTAACTTTTTATATTATGCTAAAGTTTGCATAAAACGTTTTTTTTAAACTTTAATTATTAACTTTGTTTTTTAAATCAAAACAAGATGAGTCTATATATGTTACCCTTAGCAATTGGAGCACCACAGATTATATTAATTGTTGTGGTAGTTTTATTATTATTTGGAGGAAAGAAAATCCCTGAATTAATGAGAGGTCTTGGTAGTGGAATTAAAGAGTTTAAAGACGCTAGCAAAGAAGACACAAAGCCAAAAGAAGATAAAACCGAATAGTTTTTATTTTAGATACATAAAAGAAAAAGCCATCTTTAAATAGATGGCTTTTTTATTACTTAATTTTTATTGATTTCGCTATTGCTTCAAACTCAAATACGTAATCTCTTTTCTCAACTGATGGAGCAAAAGCAAAGCCTTCAAAGATGACGTATCGTTGGTTTATTTCGTCTTTAATAGCATAATTTAAAAATGGTCCCGCCATATAGGCATCCTTAACTTCCCAAGTGCTTCTTGTTTCGAAACTTGGTTTGTTATCTATTATGGTACTACTTAAAAACGGTGTGTATGCTTCTTCTGTAATCATATAAGTGCCTTCAAGAGGTCCTGGAACATAAAGTTTTCCAATAGAATCACGCATTTTAATAACATCATTAATTGCTTCGTCATTATCACTGATTCTATCTAAAGGAACTTCATAAACTAAAATATTTAGTGTCCCTGTTCTGATATCGCGTCTCAACCAAAAAAAGTTATCCTTCTCTGTGGCTACTCTATAAGCAGATGGGAAATCTATGGATAGATCTAAAACTGTCTCAATATTGTTGGTTTTATGAAGTGATTTTGATATTCTACGTTGCTTTTCCTTTATTTCCTCAGCTTTGAAAATTGAAATTATTTTATTTGCATTGGTTTCAATTTCATTAATAATTTCCTGATTTGTTTGCCCACTAATGACAACCATTTTTTGTGGTTTTGCATAAGTGTCTTCATAAAATTTTGTGTCAGCTTCTTTACCTTTTTCAATTTTTAAAACTGTTCTGTTTCTTCTAGCAAAATCTGAAAATACAACTGTTGGCATTTGTCGCATCGTAAACATTGGTTCGTCTTGAGGTAAACCATAAAGAGGAGCGCCTATAACATTCCTAATGCTTTCTCCAACGCTACCTTCCCAAAGGTCATTATCTACAACTACTGAAAGATTGTTAATGTTACCTGAAGAAGCTGAAAGTGAAACAGTGTTATTTGATTGACATCCTAAAAGGGCTAAAACACTGATTGCTAAAATTAAAATTTTATTCATTTTTTTGTTTGTTTAGTCGATTATTGCTTTGACACAACAAGAGTCATACCAATTTTTAATTTTGAGCCATTTATATTGTTCCAATCCCTTATGTTTTGGACCGAAACTCCGGGAAATTTCTGTGATATACTCCAAAGAGAGTCCCCTTTTTGTACTTTATAGGTTTTAGTGCTTGAACTAATCGCCTTGGTTGTCGTTAGGTTATTGGACACGGCTGGGCTTACTTGAGTTCCTGGTTTTCTAGGATAAATGGTTAGTCGTTGGCCAATTCGTAAATTATTGCTTCGCAAACCGTTCCACTGTTTTATCTGGCTAACTCTTACTCCATACTGTCTTGCTATTTTACCCAAATAGTCTCCAGAGTTTACGCGATATCTCAA
Organism: uncultured Lacinutrix sp.; assembly: GCA_964598775.1. GTDB lineage: Bacteria > Bacteroidota > Bacteroidia > Flavobacteriales > Flavobacteriaceae > CAJQLB01. Next base: position 18,603 of record CAZRDG010000003.1, on the reverse strand, counting down.
TTTGGTATCGTTATCAAAAAATTGTGGTAATGGCTTTTCTCGTTTAGCAAAATCTTCTCTAACATATTTATAAATGCTATCTTCATTAGATACAAATAGGCCTACTTTTTCTCTTGGAAGTCTAAGCGTGTAATTTTCACCTCTTATATGAGGAATAATATCTAACTTATATGAAGGATTTAAAAACTGCAATTCTTCCATTGGGACCTCTAACAACTCAGATACTTGATCTAACGAAATCATTTCCTTAACTCTTATGGTGTCTGTTTGTATGTATGTAAGTTCAGGCTTTTTAGGATTTAATCCGTGTTCTTTAGCATATTCAAAAATGTACATGGTTGCCAAGAAAGCTGGCAAATAACCCGCTGTTTCTCGAGGTAAATTATGCCTAATGTTCCAATAATTTTGATAACCTCCAGATCTTCTAATTGCCTTTGACACATTTCCTGGCCCGGAATTATATGCGGCTAATGCCAAATCCCAATCCCCAAATATTTTATACAAACTAGCCAAATATTTGCTTGCTGCTTCAGTTGACTTTATTGGGTCACTTCTTTCGTCAACATAACTGCTTACGTTTAAACCATACATTTTTCCAGTTGCAAACATGAATTGCCATAACCCTGTCGCTCCAACTCTAGACTTCGCTCTTGGTTTTAATGCAGATTCTACAATGGCTAAATATTTAACCTCCAATGGAATATCATGATTATCCAATTCTCTTTCAAACATTGGAAAATAATATTCGCTTAATGCCATTAAGGTTTCTAGGTGTTTCTTTCTGTTTTTTAAATAACTTTTAATAACGCTCTCTAGTGAAGGATTGTATTCAATATTAAAAGGCGTTTTAGCATTTAGCCTTTCAAGTCTGCTTTTTAAGGTGTCCGTCGGCAATTCAGGATAATAAATGGAGTCATACTCCATCTCTCTGATACTGTTATATATAGTGTCATATAGAGAAGTGCTATATAATTCTTCAAGCCATTTTTCATCAATTTCTGAAGCCAATTGATGGTCTTCTAAATTCATTTTTGAGAGCGAATCAACAACTGGTGCAATCTCTTTTTTGATCTGAGATTGACCATCAATAATCGTATCTCTAATAACTTGCTTTTTAGTGCTACCTGATTCTTTACTTTGAGCAAACCCAAATACAGAAGAAACCAAAAGAGCAATAAAAAATAAACGTAAGGTCATTGTTGTTGTTATTGGTTTTATAGAACGGATTTGATGCTAAAATCGTACTTTTTAATCAGAATTGAAAATTTATTGAAAATTGCTATTCTAAAATTGCAGCTATTCCTGGTAGCGTTTTGCCTTCTAAACTTTCTAGCATTGCTCCTCCTCCAGTACTTACATAGCTCACCTTATCTTCAAATCCAAATTGTTTTACTGCCGCAACAGAATCGCCTCCTCCAACTAATGAAAACGCACCATCTTTTGTCGCGTTGGCAATAGCATGACCTAAAGCAATAGTTCCTTTGGCAAAATTTGGCATTTCAAAAACGCCTAAAGGTCCATTCCATAAAATGGTTTTTGATGTAGAAACAACATCTGAGAAAATGGCTTCTGTATTTGGGCCAACATCAAGTCCCATCCAACCATCTGGAATTTCATCAACTTTGCATGTTTTGGTGTCTGCATCATTGCTAAAAGCATCTGCTATAACAGCATCAACTGGAAGATGAATCTTCACATTCTTAATTTCTGCTTTCTTTAAAATCTCATTTGCCAGCTCTAATTTATCGTCTTCAACTAACGAATTACCTATTTTACCTCCTTGTGCTTTAATAAAGGTGAAGGTCATTCCTCCGCCAATAATAAGGTGATCTATTTTATCAAGTATGTTGTCAATAATAGTGATTTTTGATGATACTTTTGCACCTCCAAGTATTGCTGTTACTGGCTTTTCTCCAGTTTGCATAACTTTATCAATACTTTCAATTTCTTTTGCTAACAATGTTCCAAAACACTTTTTGTCCTTAAAAAACTGTGCTACAATAGTTGTCGATGCATGTGCTCGATGTGCTGTACCAAAAGCATCATTTACGTAAATATCGCCTAGGCGCGAAAGCTTTTGGGCAAACTTAGCATCGCCTTGTTCCTCTTCTTTATAAAACCGAAGGTTTTCTAAAAGTAATATTTGACCAGGCAATAGTTCTTCAGCGGCTTTTTCTGCTTTTTTACCAATAGAATCACTAACAAATATAACTTCGACGCCTAAAACATCTTCTACTTTTTTTGCAATATGCCTTAATGAAAACTCATCTTCTTTTCCTTTAGGTCGTCCTAAATGAGACATTAATATACAACTTCCTCCATCTTCTAAAATTTTAATAATAGTTGGTTTTGCTGAATAAATACGGGTAGCATCTGTAACCTCAAAGGCTTCATTTAATGGCACATTAAAATCTACACGAATTAAAGCCTTCTTGTTTTCAAAATTAAAATCGTTTAGCGTCTTCATTAAAGTTATTTTAGTTGACAAATATAAATTTTTACTTCTAAAGTTTAAGCTTGATTTCTTTTTCATTCTTTTTAACTCATATCACTTTTTTGGGGTGAAAAAAATAAGTACGTTTGTTTTATGCAATTCACAGACGTTTTAGGTCAAGAGCACCTTAAAAGCCATCTCATTACTAGTGCCAATAATGGTCGTATTCCACATGCACAATTGTTTGTTGGTCCAGAAGGCTCTGGTACTTTGCCAATGGCTATTGCATATGCGCAGCATATTATTTGTGGAAATAACAAAGCCAATGAATCTGGATGCAAATTGAAATTTGAACACTTGACACATCCGGATTTACATTTTGCATATCCTGTTGCTAGTACAGACAAAGTAAAAAGTCATCCTGTTTCGAAGTTATTTTTAGAAGATTGGAGGGCGATGCTCAAGGAGCAGCCTTATGGTAATCTTTTTGACTGGTATAAGCAGTTGGGTATAGATAACAAACAAGGTCAAATTGGAGTTGATGAAGCACAAGACATTTCCAAGTCTTTGTCTCTAAAAGCATATGAAGGTGGTTTTAAAGTGATGATTATTTGGATGGTTGAAAAAATGAACACAGCTTGTGCCAACAAATTATTGAAACTCATTGAAGAGCCTCCAAATAAAACCATTTTTATTCTTATTGCTGAAGATGAACAGCAAATAATATCTACCATAAAATCAAGGTGTCAATTATTACATTTTCCGCCTTTGTCAGAGGAAGTAATTAAAGATGCTTTAATTAAAAGCTATCAAATTCCAGAGGATGACGCTACTAAAATCGCTCATCAAGCTAACGGAAATTACAATAAAGCTTGTGATTTAGTGTATCATGATAGCGAAGACACTCAATTTGAAGAGTGGTTTGTGTTTTGGATTAGAAGTGCTTTTAAGGCCAAGGGGAATAAAGCAGCAATTCACGATTTAATTTCATGGAGCGAAGAAATTGCTAAAACTGGTCGTGAAACTCAAAAACAATTCTTATCCTTTTGCTTAGACTTTTTCCGTCAGGCAATGTTGCTTAATTATAATGCCAATGAGCTCGTTTTTATGGAGCCAAAATCTGAGAGTTTCAAGTTGGAAAAATTTGCTCCTTTTGTACATGAAAACAATGTCTTGGAAATAAGTGACGAAATTCAAGACGCGATTTATCATATTGAGCGTAATGGGAATTCCAAGATTATCCTAACAGACTTATCTATAAAATTAACGCGATTGCTTCATAAAAAATCCGCGTAATGTCAAACTCTAATCGCTGGTTCGTCATTGTTAACCCAACATCAGGAAACGGTTCCGGTAGGCGTAAATGGCCAAAAATTAAAACTGAACTTGAGTATAATGCATTTGACTTTGATTTTGCTTTTACAAAATATGCAAATCACAGCAAAGAATTGATTCAAAGTTCTATAAAACAGGGTTTTACTAAATTTATTTGTGTTGGCGGCGATGGTACTTTACACAATATTATTAATGGCGTTCAATTGCAAAAACAGATTAATTCTTCAGCTATTCAAATAGGAATCATTCCTATTGGAACAGGAAATGATTGGATAAAAACTCATGGCATTCCTCTCAACATTAAGGAGTCAATATCTATAATTAAAAAGGAAAATGTTAAACAGCAAGATTTAGGTAAAATTACTTTTATTGATGAGCAAAGAGATGCAATCTATTTTAATAATCTTGCTGGTGTTGGCTTTGACGGTTTTGTAGTAAGTAAAGTTGGAGCTTACAAATATCTTGGTGCTTTGGCTTATTTAATTGGTGCCGTCGTTGGTTTGTTTTCGTTTAAAAATTTCGACACAACCATAACCTTAAATGACAAAAGATTAACCACTAAATCGCTTATGGTTTTAGTTGGATTGTGTAAATATTCTGGCGGAGGAATGAGGTTAACCGAAACGCCGAATGCTTATGATGGTTTGTTTGATGTGTCAATAGCTAAAGATTTGACCAAACTAGAAATTATTGGAAACCTGTTGAATCTATTTAACGGTAAAATTGTTGAGCATACAAAAGTTGAAACTTCAAAGGTGAGGGATTTATCAATTGTTATTGACTCAAAAGACAAACCCTTTATTCAGGCTGATGGTGAATTGATTGGAACAGGCAATATTAATGTAAGCATTGTTCCTAGGGCCTTTTCATTTTATTGCAACTAAAAAACGCCAGACTTTCGTCTAGCGTTCTTAATAAATTAGTCACTACTTAATTAATTCTTTTTGTAAGCAGCATTTAAAGCCTCAAGTATTACTTGCGTTAAATCACTGGTTTCATTTCCATACATAACGCTGCCTGCTTCATTACTTCCTAAAATAAAGTCGTAACCATTTTTAGTTCCGTAATCTTTTACAAAATTTCTTACTTTTTTAATTAAAGAGTCATTTTGTGCTTGGCTTTCTTGCGCTATTTGTTGTTGTTCAAATTGGTCGCGTTGTGCAATAACTTGATCTTTTTGCTGTAACTCTTGAGATAATTTTTGCAAATCTGCTTGAGACATTTTTCGAGATTTCAATTCTGCTTCATTAATCTCCAATTGAAATGCTTGTCTAACACTATCTCTTTTCGCTTCGTAAGTTTTAATTTTTGCCTGTAACTTATCTTGAATATCTATTTTTTCTTGATACTCATTTATCAATTTAGAATTGTCAACAAATCCAATTTTTTGAGTTTGTTGGCAAGAAGCAAACGTAAAAATTACAATGATTGCGACTACAATATTTTTCATCTTGTTTTAAATTTAGTGTGGCAAAAGTATAAAAGTAAATGAGAAGATAAATAAAAAAATGGGATAAGAATTTGTGCTATAAGTATTATTTATGCTTTTTTAATATGATAATTGATTAAATCTATTGAAAAAGGCTTTATTTAAAGCGATTTAAAGGCTTTATAAAATATTTAAACGGAATAAGGCTAATAGGCTTAAAACTCTTTGAAATAGAGCTTCTATTTTCTTTTTAGGTATTCTTAATGATATAAATGAGCGAAGAATACTCACCAGATTGTTTAGCTTTCATGTTGGATCGTAAACCAATCCAAAATGCCTTAAACAAATTCATAGAACCTGATTTGTATTTTTCAGAAAGCAAGCTCACATAATAAGCGTCAAATTTCATTGGTTGGGTTTTCACAACTTGCATGTTTTGTAATGCAAATAATTTTGAAATAGAATCTTGATTGAAATGCCATAGATGTCTTGGCACATCATAAGCAGCCCAAAAGTTTTTATAATGTTTTGCATCATTACTTTTGTGATTCGGAACAGCAACGATTAAAGTTCCGTTTTCCTTTAGTAAAGTTTTTAAAGTTAAAACTTGTTGTTCGAGATTTGGTAAGTGCTCCAACACATGCCAAAGCGTAATCACATCAAAACTGTGATTTTTAAACTTTACTAATTGCTCAGAATCAAAAACCGAATTATTGGTTTTTTGGTTGGCAATTTGTCGTGCTTGCTCGTTCGGTTCTATTCCTGAAATATTCCAATTATTTTGTTGTGCTACTTGCAAAAAATCGCCTGTGCCGCAACCAACATCCAATAGGTTTTTCTCTAAAGATTGAAATGAATTAATGAGCTTAAGCTTTTTCTTTAAAGAAATACTTCTTACTAAATGATACACTTTTTCAAACAGGTTTCTCTTGGAATCTGTATGCGAAATATAGTCTTCCGTATTGTAGTAATCTGATAGTCGTTTCGCTTCAGGTTGAGGACTGGTTTCTAAAAAACCATAAGTTTTATTCTGTATTAATTGAAACTCTTCTCCTGAAACCGAGTAATCTTTTACTTTAAGAAATGTTGTTGAATCATTCATAAAATTAGATTCCGTATCAAGTACAGAATTAAAAAACTTAAAAAATTAAGAAGAAAAACAAATGTGTTCCACGTGGAACATTCTAAATTTACCTTCCCATATAAACTAACAAAACCGAAATATCATTTGGAGAAACGCCACTAATTCTTGAAGCCTGAGCAATGGATGTGGGTTGAATGTTTTTTAGTTTTTCCCTTGCTTCCATGCTCATTGATTTAATCTGAGAATAGTCAAAATTAGTTGGGATTTTTACATACTCTAAACGATTCAACTTATCTGCATTGTTCTTTTCCTTTTCAATATATCCAGAATATTTCACTTGTATTTCCGTCTGTTCAATCACTTCAGAATCTAGATTATTTTCCTGAATATACGACTCAACGGCTTCAAATTTACGCACATCATCAATGGTAATATTTGGTCGTGCAAACAACTTAAACATTTTGTCTTGTTGCTTTACAGGAGCTGAGTCTTTAGATTCTAAAACAGGATTTGCCTCTTCAGGAGTAACACTAGTTTCTCTAAAAAACTGAACGAATTTTTCCGCATTTTCATGCTTCTCTTCCATTCTTCTTAAACGTCTTTCGCTAGCTAATCCTAGTTCAAATCCTTTAGGTGTTAAACGTAAATCTGCATTGTCTTGACGTAAAAGCGTTCTATATTCAGCACGTGAGGTAAACATTCTATAAGGCTCTTCTGTGCCTTTAGTAATTAAATCATCAATTAAAACACCTATGTATGCTTCGTCTCTCTGCAGTGTGAAAGGTTCTTTTTCTTGTACTTTTAAACTTGCATTTATTCCAGCCATTAAACCTTGCGATGCCGCTTCTTCATAACCTGTTGTTCCATTAATTTGGCCTGCAAAATATAAGCCTTCCACAAGTTTAGTTTCAAGTGTGTGCTTTAATTGTGTTGGTGGAAAATAATCGTATTCTATAGCATATCCTGGACGGAAAAACTTAACATTTTCAAATCCAACAACAGAACGTAAGGCTTTAAACTGAACATCCTCAGGTAAAGATGTTGAAAAACCATTAACATAAACCTCAACAGTATTCCAGCCTTCTGGTTCTACAAACAATTGATGTCTATCCTTATCAGCGAACCTATTTATTTTATCTTCAATGGAAGGACAATAACGTGGTCCTAAACTTTTAATTCTACCATTAAACATTGGGGAACGATCAAATCCTTCACGCAATAAATCATGCACTTGTTCACTTGTATAGGTCATGTGACATGAGCGTTGTTTGGTCAAGGGTTTTGTAATATCTAAATACGAAAACTTTTCAGGGTTTTCATCTCCAGGTTGTTCAATCATTTTTGAAAAATCTAAAGAACGACCATCAACTCTTGGTGGTGTTCCTGTTTTCATTCGGCCTGAGTCAAAGCCTAAATCGACCAACTGTTCTGTAATACCAGTGGCTGCTCTTTCTCCTGCTCTACCACCTCCAAAATTCTTGTCACCAATATGAATTAAACCATTTAGGAATGTTCCGTTAGTAAGAACTACTGATTTTGCTTTTACTTCAATTCCTAAAGATGTTTTTACTCCAACTACTTTTCCTTTCTCAACCAATAAACCTGAAACCATTTCTTGATAAAAATCAAGATTTGGTGTTTGCTCGAGTAACATCCTCCAGTCTTCAGCAAAACGCATTCTATCACTTTGCACTCTTGGGCTCCACATTGCTGGACCTTTTGACTTATTCAACATCTTAAACTGAATCGCAGACGTGTCACTAACAATTCCGCTGTAGCCTCCTAAAGCATCTATTTCACGAACAATTTGTCCTTTAGCGATTCCTCCCATTGCAGGATTACACGACATTTGCGCAATGTTTTGCAAATTCATGGTGATAAGAAGTGTTTTACTTCCCATATTAGCAGCAGCGGCAGCCGCTTCACTTCCTGCGTGACCAGCACCAACTACGATAACGTCATATGTGTCTAAAAATAGGCTCATGATAAATTGTTCCACGTGGAACAAAATGCTTTTATTTAATTAAAGTCTGCAAATATACGATGAATTACTGAATTTCAGAATAAAGGTTTAGGTACTGATTTTCTTTATCTCGCATGGTCTTAGCTTGATCTTCTGATTTATCTTTATAACCACAATAGTGCAAGATACCATGAACCATAACTCGCCTTAATTCATCTTCGTAGGTTTGGTTGAAATTTTCGGCATTTTCTTTAACACGCTCTGTTGAAATAAAAACATCTCCGTGTAGTTCTTTTCCTACTGAATAATCAAAACTAATGATGTCTGTATAAGTGTCGTGGTTTAAAAATTCAACATTCAAATTATATAAATAGTCATCGTCACAAAATATATAATTTATATCGCCTTCTTTACAATTTTCTAATTGTATCACTTTTGAAAGCCATTTGCTAATTTTATTTTCCGAATGTAATTGAAATTCTACTTCGTAGTTAAAGCTGATCATTTTTCTTTTTAAAATAGTCTTGTACCTTCTTTTTATATTCTTGTTGCAAAGGTAGTGTTTGACGATTTAAAATTTCAGTTGTATTGAAATATTGTTTAGCATTATTAATTTGATTCAGCGTCGTGTTCTTAAATTGTTTCTGGTTGGTTTCTGATTTACGTTTATCGTCCTGACCTTGTTGAAAAGTTGCGTTTTCAAGCTTGAGTAATTGATGTTGCAAATTCATCATTTTTTCAAGGGTCCTATTAGTAAATCCTTTGTTAAGTAAGTCTTCTTCTATTTGCTCCATTTGCTTAAGTAAATTTCCTCCAACACCTTCTTTTTCTTCTTTAGCTAATCTATCTTGCAAGGCTTGCCTTAGTTGTTGTTGTTGTTGATAAATTCTAAACAATTCACCATTCATATCTTCACTATTACCTTCGCCATTTTCACCTTGCTGTTGCCCCTCTTTTCCTTCTTGATCGCCTTCTTTCTCACCTTCTTTTCCTTTTTCTCCTTCACTTTTCTTGCCTTCTTCACTTTTTTTCATTCCTTCTTCCATCTCTTTATTGAGCTCTTCTTGACTCATGATAATGTCTGGTAATTGCATGTCGCCTCCACCTCCTTGTCCAGGTGATGGATTCATTTGGTTTTCCATATTATCCAACACATCACTTAAAAAACTAGCTAAAGTATTAGCCGAGGTTACTGTGTATTGTTGAGCTGCGACACCTTGATATAGCCTATTTTCTGCCAGCTGCTCTAAAGACTTATCGATATTAAAAAACACTTCGGTAATTTCTTTATTGATGCGCTCAGAAATCATTGGTTGTCTAAGCGAAAGCGCAAATAAGCTATCATCAACATGCTCAAAATGTTCTTTTAATCCTTGTTGGTTTTTAAGATAATTGGCATACTGATTATGGTTAACCTGAATTGATTTAAAACGATTCATTAAACTTTCTTGATCGAAAGAGAACAACACAAGATTATCGAGAATCTGACGTAACATATCAATATCTTCAGACATTTGTTCGCCTCCTCCTCCACTCATCATTTGGCTCATCTTTTCACTCATTTCTTTCATCTTCTGAGCTGCCTTTTTCTGATTCTTTTTAGCATTATTCTGGTTTTGTTCTTGCTCTTGTTCACTAGGAGACTGTTCCTTTTTTTCCAAATTTTCGCTAGCTTCTTGTTGTTCCTTCTTTATTTCTTCTTCAGACTTTTTGTCCTGTTTTACCGCATCAATTGGCTCTCTTAATTCTTGATTTTCTTTTTGAAGTTCGTCCATTTCTTTTTGAAAATCTTCAAACTTCTCATTGAGTTCGTCCTGCTTTTCTTTAGTGTTATTCTCTTCAGTTTCTTCTGAAAGTTTTTCTTGCTCTTTAGCCAATTCTTCTAATTCGGATTTTAGCTTCTCAGCTTTTTTGGACACATAATAGCGTTTGGTAAGCTCTAACAATTGTTCTAAGCTTCGCTTTTTATTTTTATTCTGTTTTGCTAACTGCTCTAGTTTTTCTGTTAGCTCTTCCTTTTGAATTTTCTCAGCGAGTTTTTCAAGTTCTTCTAAAAGTTTTTCGTCTTCCTCAAGTTGCTTTTGGTTTTCTTCCAATCGCTTCTCAATATTTTCCTTAAACTCATCTTTTTCATTTTCATTATTTTGAAAATTTTCTAAATTCTCCTTTAACTTCTTATTGAAGTTTTGCATCATTTCTTCCTGCTGCTTTTGGCGCTTTAAGAAGTTTTCAAGTTTCTTTTTGTCGTTAAAATTCAGTTCCGATTTTTCTTTTTGGGTTTTAGAGAATTCTTTTAATTCTTCATCTTGCTTTTCTAATTTCTCTAAAGACTTATTTAAATCCTCTATGGTTTCGTTTTGCTCTTTAAGCTGTTCGGTTTCTAATTCATCTTGTGTTAACTTTCTGTAAGTGAACACGTTGCTTTTGGTGCTTTTGTAATTATTTATAGCATCGTTATCAAACACTTGAAAGTACACGTCATAACTGATGCCTTCTTCCAACTCAATATCTGCTGGAAAAATATTTATGAATTCATCAAAATTTGAAGTAGAAACTGGAATTGATGCTGTTTTTTTATTCTCTTCGTTATTACTAGGATAGTAAACTATTTGAAGTTTGCTCAATCCATAATCATCACTAATCTGCCCATAAAAGTAAAGTGTCTCAATGTCCATTGAATCTTGTTTCATTTCTACTCTGAGCTCAGGAAACTCATCTCTTATGACATCAATTGAAAACGCCAAGCTTTCATAGTTCTTTAAGTTATCATTACTCGTGTTAATGGAGTAATCAAGGGCTTTATACAATCTTTGAGTAAGCTCAAATGTATTATTGTTTGGTGAAAAGTTATATATAGAATCTTTAGTGCTGAGTTCAACTTGAGTGGTTGTTTTGGTATTTAAATTCCACGTAACTTTTGTGCCTTGAGGAACCACTGCATTACCATTACTTTTTAATACTTCGTCTTTCTTTTTGGTATGCGCTGGATAATCTAAAATCATATCAAAACCAAGTAAAGTTGGTACTTCAACAACATTTAGGTTATAAGGTTTTGACGTTACATTGTTTGCAAACAATTTAAATTCAACATTTGCTTTTGGTTGTGAAAACACATACTCAAACTCGTTAGGCTTTATTTGATTTAAAAAATAGGTTTCATTATTGAATGAGATTTGAACATTTTCAGGCGCTATCTCTCCTTCTGTGGTGACTGTGAGTGTAAAATCTTTGCTTTCTATGGCATTAAGATTCTCGTTCATAACAAAAAACTGAAAAGGCGCTGGTGGTTCATAAGCTGTTTTATAATTTACCACACGTTCATAGCTATCGCTAAACCAATTCATTTTTCCTGAAATAAATGAAAATAACAAGATTAAAACTGGAATTGCCGCATATTTAAGATACTTAACGTTATGCTTAAAATTAATAGCAAGTGAAAAAGGAATTGGTTTAAGCTCAATTGATTTCTGTTCAATACTCGCTAAAAGTAATTCGGATTGATCAGATGCCTTTTGAAGCTGTAAAACATTTATCAGTTTGTCATTAACTTCCGGAAAATGTTGACCAATAATTTTAGAAGCGTCTAAATAATCTATCCCTGTTTGGAGTTTAAATAGTTTAAACAACGGAAATGCAATAAATTTGGCAAATAAAACAAGTTCAACTAAAACAAATAGCCAAAACAAAATAGCTCTAGCGCTTGAGTTTAACCATAAGACATACTCCACAAAAAGTGTAAACAAAAAATAAAGTAACCCAATAGCTGCAAATAAGATAATACCTCTTATAAGTTCATTGGTGTAATACTTTTTGATAAAGGCTTCCAGCTTTAGCTGTATGGCTTCAAAGTTGCTCATTCGCACTTGTTTAATGTCTCAACAGATAAATCTACAATTTTATTGTTAACTTGTGCCTTTCAACATATATAACATTGTGTTAAAGTCGATGATTGACGTACCTTCATCGGTGTTTGTACCAAAATGAAACCAAGAGATTTTAAATATTTATCAGCCCTAACTGTTCCATTAAGTTTGATTATTGGTCTTTATTTTAAAGACTATTGGCTGTTTTTAACGCCAATTTATCTATTTGTTTTTATTCCTGTTTTAGAGCTGTTACTAAATGAAGAGCACTCTAATTATTCAGAATCTGAAGTTTCTTCAAGAGCTGTAAGTACCTTTTTTGATTGGCTCCTTTATTTGAATCTCCCTATTGTTTACACCTTGTTAATATGGTCTTTGTTTGAAGTATCAAACTATCCATTTGAAACTTATGAGTTCGTTGGTTTAGTACTTTCTTTAGGAATGGTTTTGGGTGGAAATGGCATTAATGTGGCTCATGAACTAGGACATAGACAGGCTTCAAAACAGCGTTTTATAGGAAAAGCATTGTTACTACCTTCTTTGTACATGCATTTTTATATTGAACATAATTTTGGACATCATTTACATGCAGCAACCAAAGAAGATCCAGCTACTGCTCGTTATAAACAAAGTGTTTATTCGTTTTGGTTGACTTCAATTGTTAGACAATATTTTAGTGCTTGGAAGATTCAAAAGCGACTACTTGCAAATTACAAACTGTCATTTTTTTCGTTTAGAAATGATATGTTTTGGTATCTAATTCTGCAAGGTTTGTATTTGACTCTAGCATTTATCCTTTTTGGAAAAGCAGCGTTATTATTTGCAGTTCTTTCGGCGATTACTGGTGTTTTATTATTAGAAACCGTGAACTACATTGAACATTATGGCTTGTTAAGAAAGAAAAAGGAATCTGGACGCTATGAACGTGTAAAAGAGATTCATTCATGGAACTCCAACCATGTAATTGGTAGAATCATGCTCTATGAACTCACAAGACATAGTGATCATCACTTTAAATCTTCAAAAAAATATCAAATTCTGGAATGCCATGATGAAAGTCCTCAATTGCCTTTTGGTTATCCAACCTCTATGGTTTTAGCTTTACTTCCTCCTTTGTGGTTTAGTATTATGAATAAACGTGTTCCGCGTGAAATGATTTCTGCTCAGTAGCTTTCTTTTATTAATTATCGTTTTATCTTTGCAGTCTTAAACAAGATTCATGACTAAAAATGTTCGTGTGCGTTTTGCACCAAGCCCAACAGGACCATTACATATTGGAGGTGTAAGAACTGCTCTTTTTAATTATTTGTTCGCTAAAAAACACAATGGAACCTTTGTGCTTCGTGTTGAGGATACTGACCAAAATAGATATGTTGAAGGCGCTGAACACTATATAATTGAGTCCTTAAACTGGTGCAATATTCCTTTTGATGAAGGTCCAGGGAAAAATGAGAAATTTGGTCCTTATAGGCAAAGTGAGCGCAAGCATTTATACAAGCAATATGCTGAAGAGCTTATTAATAAAGGAAAGGCTTATTATGCTTTTGATACTGCTGAAGAACTAGACGAACACAGAAAAAATCATGAAGCTAACGGCAAAACGTTTATTTACAATTGGCATAACAGAGAAAAACTAACCAATTCCATTTCGTTATCAAAAGAAGACGTTGACAAACGCATTGCTAATGGTGACGATTATGTGATTCGTTTTTGGTCACCTCAAGACGAGACGCTTCATTTGAAGGATATAATTCGTGGTGATATTCAAATAGATACTAATGTTTTAGACGATAAAGTATTGTTTAAAAGTGATGGTATGCCAACTTATCATTTAGCAAATATTGTAGATGACCATTTAATGGAAATCACCCATGTGATTCGTGGTGAAGAATGGCTACCTTCATTAGCTTTACACTTTCAGATGTATGATGCCTTTGGTTGGGAAGCTCCAGAATTTGCACACTTACCATTAATCTTAAAACCAACAGGTAAAGGTAAATTAAGCAAAAGAGATGGTGATAAACTTGGTTTTCCTGTGTTTCCATTAGAGTGGAAAGATCCAAAATCTAGAGAGGTTTCAAGAGGGTATAAAGAAGATGGTTATTTCCCTGAAGCTATGGTAAACTTTTTAGCTTTTTTAGGTTGGAATCCTGGAACTGAACAAGAACTATTTAGTTTAGAAGAGTTAACTAAAGCCTTTGAGCTGGAACGAGTCAATAAATCTGGAGCGCGTTTTGATCCTGAAAAAATAAAGTGGTTCAATCATCATTATATGCAAAAACAGTCTAGTGACAAGCTTGCTTCTTTATATAAGTCTTCACGAAGCGAATTATCAGATATTGACGATGGTTATATTGCATTAGTTGTTGATTTAATTAAAGAACGAGCAACATTTGTGTCTGATTTCTGGGAATTGAGCAGTTTCTTCTTTTTAGCTCCATCAGAATATGATGAAAAAGCATTGAAAAAAGCGATTAAAGAAGACACTAGAGCATTGATGCAAGAATTGATATCTGTAGTTGAATCTGCAGGTGATAGTTCAAAAGAAACGATTCAAGATGCTGTAAAAGGATGGATTACTTCAAATGAAATAGGATTTGGAAAAGTTATGATGCCCTTGCGATTAGCTCTGGTAGGTGCATTACAGGGTCCTGATGTGTTTGATATTATGTTTATGATTGGAAAAGCTGAATCTATCAAGCGTATTAATCAGTTTATCAAAGTTGCTTGTTAAAAAGTAATCATTGCTGTTAAGCTGAGCAACTGTTGGTTTCCTTTAAACTTACTTGCTCCTCCACTTGTATCAAGGTTGTTGTTGTTGAGTTTGCTTAAAATGTTTGTAAAACCGTAACCATACTGAGCTCTTACTCTAAAAGCTCCTATTCCAGCAGAAAGACCTACAATGCCGTTGGCATTAAACTGAGAGATTTCAGAAATATCTTTTGCCATTAAATTTTCATAACCATTAATGAAATACGTTTCATTCTCAGAATCTTTAAGCTCGAGCTTTCCGTTGTATTGTATTTGTGGACCGAGATCGATGGTTAGATTTTCTCCTATCAGTTTCGCGTGAAACAGGAAGCCCAATTGCACAGTCATCATTTTATATTCAATCATTTCGTTTCCAGCGACATCATCTGTCATTCGTCCTGAAATTTCGATATTGTTTTCAGACAATAACATGCCATAGCTTACAGTGTACCATTTGTGTGGTAAATCAACTGTTGCAGCCATTCCTCCAATAAAACCATTGCCTTTCTTAGTTACAAAATTATCTGTGTTAATATCAAATTGTGTGACTCCACCTTGTATGGCAATTCCGTTTTTTATTGCAAATGTTTTATGTTGTGCGTGGATTGTTGTAACAAAACATAGTGTGAGTGCTACTAATAAGATATGGAGTCTAAATTTCATAGTTCTTTGTATGAGTTTGCAACAAATATAACTTAATTTAGTATTCAATTATTTTATAACCTTTTAATCTTATTATCATGGGCCAATTTGTTCTAATACCATTTATTTTCTTTGGATTGTTAATCATTATTTCTGCATTTTTTATTGTTAAGCAGCAAACAGCTGTAATTATTGAGCGATTTGGTAAGTTTCAAAGTATTCGCCATTCAGGCTTACAATTAAAAATTCCTTTAGTTGATAGAATTGCAGGACGTTTGAGTTTGAAAATCCAACAACTTGATGTCATTATAGAAACCAAAACTCTTGATGATGTATTTGTGCGTTTAAAAGTTTCTGTTCAATACAAAGTCATACGTGATAAAGTGTATGATGCATTTTACAAGCTTGATTATCCTCACGATCAAATTACATCTTATGTGTTTGATGTTGTCCGTGCTGAAGTGCCTAAAATGAAGTTAGACGACGTGTTCGTTAAAAAAGATGACATTGCCTTGGCTGTAAAAGCTGAGCTTAATGACGCTATGTCTGACTATGGTTTTGATATTATTAAAACTCTAGTAACAGATATTGATCCTGATGCACAAGTAAAGCAAGCAATGAATAGAATTAACGCCTCTGAACGCGAAAAAATTGCCGCTCAATTTGAAGGTGATGCAGCTAGAATTTTAATTGTTGAAAAAGCAAAAGCTGAAGCTGAAAGTAAGCGTTTACAAGGGCAAGGTATTGCAGATCAACGTAGAGAGATTGCGCGTGGTTTGGAGGAATCTGTTGAAGTCCTAAATAAAGTTGGTATTAACTCTCAAGAGGCTTCAGCGTTAATTGTGGTAACACAACATTATGACACGCTTCAGGCTATTGGTGGAGAAACCAACAGTAACTTAATTTTATTGCCTAATTCACCACAGGCAGGTAGTAATATGCTTAACGACATGGTTGCTAGTTTTACTGCTAGTAATCAAATAGGTGAAGCGATGAAAAATCAAAATGTTAAAAAGAAAGACTAATAAGTCTATTATAAACTGAGTAAAACCTCGAAGACAAACTTCGAGGTTTTTTTATGCGTTTTCTTTAGCCTCGGCAACCAAAAGCTCATTGTTGTCTTCAAGAGCTTTTTCTATAAATTCAGTAATGGCTGCATTTTTTTCTAAACCATTATTTATTAACACTTTTAAAGCAATCATTGTTGCAATACGTGTTCCTGCTTTTTTAACAGCAGTTCCAAACAAAGGTTCAAGCTCTTCATAGGTAACTTCTTTCGCTAAAACTTGAATTTCTGCTTTAGCTTTTTGTTGCTTGTCTTCAGGTAAATTAGTGTATTTTTTTCCTAATTGTTGTATGACATTTATAGCCTTTCGCTGAGATTGCTGTTGAGGCTTTGGCTGATTTTGGCTTTTGCTCTCTTTAGGTTTTTGTTTCGCCCAAGAATCACGTAAACCAACGGTTTTATTAAATACTAATTTATCAGATGTTGAATCATAATCAACATTAAAATAACCTAATCGTTGAAACTGAAATTGCTCACCAACCTTAGCATCAGCTAAACTAGGTTCTACATATGCATTAATGACTTTTAAAGAATTTGGATTGATAAACTCCATAAAATCTTTATCTGGATGGCTATCTGGAGCTTCATCCATAAACAATCTGTCATACTCCCTAACTTCAGCTGTAATGGAGTGTTTTATAGATACCCAATGCAAGGTTCCTTTTACTTTTTTAGAAGTGTCTTCAGAATAGCTACAATGAATTTCTACAATGTTTCCATTAGCATCCTTAACAACATTTTCGGCTTTAATGATGTAAGCATTTTTTAACCTTACCTCTCCTCCAAGTGTTAGCCTAAAGAATTTACTTCCAGCATTTTCTTTAAAATCTTCCTTTTCGATATAAATTTCTCTTGAAAATGGTACTTTTCTTGTTCCTGCACTTTCATCTTCAGGATTGTTTTCAGCCTCTAACCATTCCTCCTTATCCTCAGGATAATTTGTAATGACAACTTTAACTGGATCTAAAACAGCCATAACACGTGGTGCAGTTTTGTTTAAATCTTCACGCACGCAAAACTCCAATAACGACACATCAATCACATTGTCTCGCTTTGCTACTCCAACTCTTTCAATAAAATGTTTGATCGAATTTGGTGTATAACCTCTTCGTCTTAATCCTGAAATGGTTGGCATGCGTGGGTCGTCCCAACCTGAAACTACTCCTTCTTCCACCAATTTAAGCAACTTTCGTTTACTCATAATCGTATAGCTCAAATTCAATCGTGCAAATTCTCGCTGTTTTGGAACAAGTGGATATTCATTTGAACTATAATCATAAACTTGCTCTTTAAACCAATCATATAATTTTCGGTGAGGCTTAAATTCTAACGAACAAAGCGAATGTGAAATCTGCTCGATATAATCACTTTCACCATGAGTCCAATCGTACATTGGGTAAATACACCAATCATTTCCAGTTCTATGGTGATGTGCATGCATAATACGATACATGATAGGATCACGCATGAGCATGTTTGGGTCTTCCATATCAATTTTTGCACGAAGCACATGAGTTCCTGCCGGAAATTCACCGTTTTTCATTCGTGTGAACAAATCTAAATTTTCTTCGATACTTCTGTTTCTATAAGGACTATTGGTTCCGACTTGAGTTGGTGTTCCTTTTTGTTCAGCCATGGCTTCACTAGATTGAGAGTCGACATAAGCTTTTCCATCTTTTATCATCTGCACAGCCCAATCATAGAGTTGTTGAAAATAATCAGATGAATAAACTTCGTTTGCCCATTGGTAGCCTAACCAAGCAATGTCTCGCTTAATAGCGTCTACATATTCTTGTTCTTCTTTTGTTGGATTGGTATCGTCAAATCGAAGATTAACGGGTGCGTTATATTTTTCACCTAAACCAAAACTAATTCCAATGGCCTTGGTGTGTCCAATGTGTAAATAGCCATTGGGCTCTGGTGGAAAACGGAAACGTAAATGTTCTTGAGGCATTCCATTTTTTAAATCTTCCTCTATGATATCCTCAATAAAATCGAGTGATTTGGTTTCTTCAGACATTTTCCTCTATTTGTTT
>CAZRDG010000002.1:12563-26830 GCA_964598775.1 uncultured Lacinutrix sp. | reverse complement strand
AATCCTTGGGATAACTTAAAGTTTGATGTAGATGGTATTGAAGAAGTAAAACGTAAGTTCTTCGGGACCCTTTACAACACCTATTCTTTCTTTACTTTATATACCAATCTAGACAATTTTAGTTATTCAGAAGAAGATATTCCATTAAACGAAAGACCAGAAATTGACCGTTGGATATTATCGGAATTACATACACTAATCCAAAAGGTTGATGAATATTATGCAGATTACGAACCAACAAAAGCAGCACGTGTGATTTCAGATTTCACGCAGGATTATTTGAGTAACTGGTTTGTGCGATTAAGTAGAAGACGATTCTGGAAAGGCGATTATCAAACAGATAAAATTTCGGCATACCAAACATTGTACACATGTATGGTAACCATAGCTAAGTTAGGAGCACCAATTGCACCTTTCTTTATGGACAAGTTGTATTTAGATTTAAATTCGGTGACTAAAAAAGAAGATTTTGTAAGTGTACATTTAGCAGAGTTTCCAAAATTTGACGAATCTTTTGTTGATAAGTCCTTAGAACGCAAGATGGAAGCTGCTCAAACAATATCATCACTGGTTTTATCGTTACGAGCTAAAGAAAAGATTAAAGTACGTCAGCCATTACAAAAAATCATGATTCCAATTTATAGTGAATCCCAGAAACAAGAGATTTTAGCAGTGGCAGATTTGATTAAATCTGAAGTTAATGTAAAAGAAGTTGAAGTGTTAGAAGACGCTTCAGACATCTTAGTAAAGCAAATTAAACCTAACTTTAAGGTACTTGGGCCACGATTTGGAAAAGACATGAAAGCTGTGGCTCAAACAGTTAATAACTTTACAGCGGATGATATTAAAAAAATCGAGCAAAACGGTATTTTAGACGTTGTAATTAATGGAAAAAGCATTACATTGGAGAAGTCTGATGTAGAGATTACATCTCAAGATATTGAAGGTTGGCTTGTAGCAAGTCAAGGCGCATTAACAGTAGCTTTAGATGTCACATTAACTG
Organism: uncultured Lacinutrix sp.; assembly: GCA_964598775.1. Taxonomy (GTDB): domain Bacteria; phylum Bacteroidota; class Bacteroidia; order Flavobacteriales; family Flavobacteriaceae; genus CAJQLB01. Next base: position 25,827 of record CAZRDG010000002.1, on the reverse strand, counting down.
ACGACTTAAAGAAAGAAGGTATTGCAAGAGAATTGGTAAACCGAATTCAAAATTTACGTAAGGATTCTGGATTTGAATTGACAGATAGAATTGCAGTACATTTTCAAAAAGATGAACAAATTATTAACGCAATAAATAAAAATTTAGAGTACATAAAAACTGAGACATTAACAGATGAATTGGAAATTTTAGACGACTTAAATAATGGTATAGAAATTGCTTTTGATGACGTAAATACCAAACTATTTATTCAAAAAATTTAAAGATATGGCAATAGAGAACACAATAAGATACTCAGACAAAGATTTAGCAGAATTCAAAGTTCTTATACAAGAAAAAATTAGAAAAGCACAACACGATTTAGAGCTTATTAAAAGCGCCTACATGAACGACCACAATAATGGTACAGACGATACGTCTCCAACTTTTAAGGCGTTTGATGAAGGCAGTGAAACCATGAGTAAAGAATCTAACTCTGCTTTGGCAATAAGACAAGAAAAGTTTATTAGAGACTTAAAAAATGCCCTAATTAGAATTGAGAATAAAACTTATGGTGTTTGTCGTGTTACTGGTAAATTAATAAATAAAAAACGTTTAGAGCTTGTGCCTCATGCAACCTTAAGCATTGAAGCTAAAAATATGCAACAATAAATTGCACAAAGATAGTTTGTGAAAAACGTCTCAATATTTGGGACGTTTTTTAGTTTTAACTATAATGAAAATTTAAATGAACATAAAAAAAGCATCCATACTTATTATTGTAATTCTTCTTATTGATCAGATTTCAAAAATTTACATTAAAACACATTTTGAATTGCAAGAAGAAATAAAAGTGTTCAATTGGTTCAGAATACTTTTTGTTGAAAACAATGGTATGGCTTGGGGAGCAAAACTTAGTGATTTTACTTCGGTTATTTCTGATCGAACAGCTAAAGTAATTCTCACCAGTTTTAGACTTATTGCAATTGTTGGTATTGGCTATTGGCTATGGACATCTATTAAACATAAAGGATCAAGAGTACTAATTGTAGCGGTTTCGTTAATTTTTGCAGGCGCTTTGGGAAATATTATTGACTCAGTATTTTATGGTGTGATATTTAACGATAGTTACGGACAAGTTGCTACTGCATTTCCAAAAGAAGGAGGTTATGATACTTTGTTGCATGGCAAAGTAGTTGATATGCTTCATTTCCCAATGTGGAAAGGCTATTTACCAGAATGGATTCCGTTTTATGGAGGTAAATACTTTACGTTTTTTGAACCTGTTTTTAATATTGCAGATATGGCAATAAGTACTGGAGTTGGGATGTTAATCGTGTTTAATAAGCGCGCTTTTCCTAATCAAAAAACTGTGACTAAAACTGATATATCTTCTGAGGCGTTACACAATAATTAAGCGGAATATCACCTTCATAAACATCATCAATAGTATCTTCAACTTCAAATAAAGACAAGCCTATTTTAATGGTTTCTGACTTACAATCACCTAAAAAATTGTCATAATAACCTGCGCCATAACCAACGCGATGTCCTTGTTTATCAAAACACAACAAAGGCACAAAAACAACATCAATCATATCTGAAGCGATTGAGATACCATCTACAGGTTCTGGAATTCCCCATCGGTTGGCTTTGATAATAGTGTTGTCAGTAAGTAGATAATTTTCAAGGTTTATAGTTTCAAAATTACTTTTAGAAACTATTGTATGTTTATCTTTCCCAGCAAGAATATTTAAAATGTAATCCGTGTTTATTTCTTTGTGTTGAGTCATGCTAAGAAACACATGGTAAAACGATTTGTCCCAAATATCCAAAGTTAATAACTCATTGGAAATGTCTAAACTTTTAGAATCAATGTCATCCAAGGACATTTCATGTCGCAAGGATTTATATTTTTTTCTAAGTTCATTTTTTTTCATCAGACAACTTTGTTGAAATATGAAAAATGGCATCACCTTGATAGACCAAAGGCGATTCGTTTATGTTGAAGATATAACCACTATTTGGTGATTTTACAAAATGATTGAAGCTTCCGTACGGATCTGTAATATGTCCAATAACATCACCTTCGTTTACGAATGAATTGATTTTAATAGAAGCTTTGAACATTCCTGAATATTTTGCTCTTATCCACTTACTATCTGAGATGTAAATGGTAGCTTTTTTAGGTCGTGTAACTTTAAAATTAGTTTTAAGCATACCAAGATGATGCAACACACGTTTAGCGCCATTAACTCCAGTATTTGTAATGGTAGAATCAATATTAAACGACTTACCACCTTCAAAAAGTAGCATTGGAATACCCAATTTGTAGCTTGAGTTCCTAAACGTTTTATTGAGATTTTTAGAGTAATAAACAAAAGGTGCACCAAAAACCTCAGCCAATTCATCTAATATGGCTTCCTTTTTTTTAATTCTAATTTGAGGAGAATTAAATCGATCTGCACCACCAGTGTGAAAGTCCATAATTAAATCTGCATGTGGTACAATTTCAGTAATCAATTTATGAGCTACTCTACTTGCTAAAGAACCTCCTTTTGTTCCAGGAAATACACGGTTTAAATCTCGACCATCTGGAAATTCTCTATCCATATGAATGAATCCAAAAACATTGATTACAGGAATACAGATAATGGTTCCTTTTTTAGGCTTATTGATGCCTTTAGCAATAATTTGCCTTACAATTTCAACACCATTTATTTCATCACCATGAATTCCAGCGGTAATTAAAATAGTAGGACCAGGTTTTTTAGAACGCTCAATAATTACCGGAACGTCAATTGTGTTTTGAGTGTGTAATTTAGCTACGTTAAAACTAACAGTTGCGCTTTTGCCAAGGGCAACTTTTTCGCCTAATATCTCTAACACATCTTTTTCGCTCATGGTTTAGTTTCTATTACGTTCAATATAAGTTATAATGGCTCTTGCTATATTTTTATGAGTTGCTGTTTCTATACCTTCCAATCCAGGAGTTGAATTCACCTCCAATAATAATGGACCTCTAGCTGATTGTAACATATCAACACCACAAACAGGAAGTTTTAAAGCTCTAGAGGCATTCATCGCTAGTTTTAGTTCTTCTGTATTTAGCTTTATAATATTGGCAGATCCACCACGATGTAAATTTGATCGAAACTCTCCTTCTTTACCTTGACGTTTCATCGCGCCAACAACTTGTCCATCGACGATGAGTGCTCTAATATCTGCTCCTTTTGCTTCTTTAATAAATTCTTGAACAATTACACGAGCTTCTAAACCGTTAAAGGCTTCCAGTACGGATTCAGCTGCATTTTTAGTTTCAGCTAAAACAACACCCAAACCTTGAGTACCTTCCAATAATTTTATGATTACGGGAACGCCTCCAACATGCTCAATAACTTCTTCAACATCGCGAGAGTAATTAGTAAAAACCGTTTTTGGCATACCAATTCCAGCTTTACTAAGGCGTTGTAAACTTCTTAGTTTATCTCTTGAGCGTTGTATGGCATCAGAGGTGCAAATGGTAAATACATTCATCATTTCAAACTGCCTAACAACAGCACAACCATAAAAGGTGACCGAAGCTCCAATACGCGGAATAATCGCATCAACATAATCAAGATATCTATCCTTGTAATAAATGGTTGGTTTCTCCTTTTCAATAATAATGTCACATTTTAAAGGGTCTATTACCTCGACCTTATGACCTCTTAGTTCACCTTCTTCAATAAGACGACGCGTGGAATATAAATTAGAATTTCTTGATAAAATTACAATATTCATAATACTTTGTTGTTAAACGATTGGTTTTCTAAATCAACATCAACCAAAAACTTTTTACTTAAAAATTGTCTACCAATTAACACTGGAAATTTCATGTCGTCTCGAGTGCTTAAAGTTAAGTTAATCTTGTACTTCTTTCCAAAGAATATCACTTCAGACTTAATTTTGTACCTATTTTCTTTATAACCATTACTGCTTTTTACATCAGTATAAGTATAATTTTTAAAAACAATATCTCTGCTGCTAAAGTTAGGATGTCCTTTACTTTCAAAAGTACATCTTAAGGAATTCTTCTCTTCAATAATTTCTGAACAATGTATTGCTGAGGTGTACGCTCCTGTATCAATTTTTACAGCAACATCAAATAAATTTAATTCTGGAAAGTCAATTTTGTCAACTCTACCAACAATTTTCTTTGTCATATAAGGTTTAAAATAAGTGGCGCAAGATACAGATAAAGATATTGCAAATGATATCTTTTTTAGTTTGAATTATTACCTTTGGGTAATGGCTAAATCTCCTTTAGAAATACAACTACAAACCCTGCCAAATTCGCCTGGAGTGTATCAGTATTTTGATACAAATGACACTATAATTTACGTTGGGAAAGCCAAAAATTTAAAAAAAAGAGTCAGTTCCTATTTTACTAAAACGCACGAAAATGGTAAAACTCGCATTCTTGTAAAAAAAATAGCGAACATAAAACACATTGTGGTTGAAACTGAAACAGATGCACTTTTATTGGAGAATAACCTTATTAAAAAACACAAGCCACGTTATAATGTATTATTGAAGGATGATAAATCATATCCATGGATTTGTATAAAAAATGAACGATTCCCTAGAGTGTTCCAAACACGACGACTAATAAAAGATGGCAGCGAATATTTTGGACCTTACACAAGTGTAAAAACTGTTTATACATTGCTAGATTTAATTAGAGGCTTATATCAATTACGTACCTGTAATTACGATTTATCGCAAGAAAAAATTGAAGCAGGAAAGTATAAAGTTTGCCTAGAATATCACTTAGGAAATTGTAAAGGTGCTTGTGAAGGTCATGAAACGGTTGAAGAATATGAAGAAAACATAAAAGCCATTCGTGAAATTTTAAAAGGAAATTTTAAAGACTCCTTGCAACGCTTTAAAAAACAAATGCACAACCTTGCAAAAGACATGCACTTTGAAGAAGCACAAAAAGTAAAGGAAAAGATTGATGTTTTAGAAAACTATCAAGCCAAATCAACCATTGTAAACCCAAAAATCAACAATGTTGATGTATTTTCTATTGTTAGTGATGAAAGTTACGCTTATGTGAATTTTTTGCAAATATCATTGGGCTCCATTTTACGTTCACATACACTTGAAATTAAAAAGAAGCTTGACGAAACAGATAAGGAATTATTAGAAATTGCGATTGTAGAAATCAGACAACGATTCAACTCGCAGTCTAAAGAAATTTACGTGCCTTTTAAAATTGATATTGGAGATGATGTAAAAGTAACCATTCCCAAATTAGGAGATAAAAAACACATTTTAGATTTATCAATAAGAAATGCAAAGTACTATAGACTTGAACAGTTAAAGCAAGTAAAAATTGTAGATCCAGACAGACATGCTAATCGCATAATGGCACAAATGAAAGCCGATTTACGACTCAAAGTAGAACCACGACACATTGAGTGTTTTGATAATAGCAATATACAAGGCACTAATCCTGTAGCTGCTTGTGTGGTATTTAAAAATGGAAAACCAAGTAAAAAAGATTACAGACATTTTAATATAAAAACAGTTGAAGGGCCAGATGATTTTGCTTCAATGGAAGAGGTAGTTTACAGACGTTACAAGCGCTTGTTGGACGAAAAAAAATCACTGCCACAACTCATAATTATTGATGGTGGTAAGGGACAATTATCTTCAGCTCTTAAAAGTTTAGATGCCTTGAATCTCAGAGGAAAAATAGCCATCATCGGAATTGCAAAACGTTTAGAAGAATTATTCTATCCAAATGATCCAATTCCACTATATTTAGATAAAAAAAGTGAGACCCTTAAAATCATTCAACAATTACGTAATGAAGCACATCGATTTGGTATTGAGCATCATCGAAATAAACGCAGTAAAGGCGCGTTAAATACTGAGCTTGAAACCATTCCAGGTGTTGGAGAAAAAACCATTGTAGAGTTGTTAAAACATTTCAAATCGGCAAAACGTATTTCATATGCAAAGTTAGATGAGCTGGAAGATGTTGTAGGCGTCTCAAGAGCACAAAAGATTTACAATTATTATCATCAAAAAGAATAAAGTGAAAAAGTCATTAATCATACTTACCTTTTTTCTATTCATTTCGCTCTCAACCAATGCGCAAAATGAGTCTACTGGTATCAAAAATCCAAAAGTTGGTTTAGTATTAAGTGGTGGTGGTGCAAAAGGCTTAGCTCATATTGGTGCGTTAAAAACCATTGATAGCCTTGGTGTAAAAATAGACTATATTGCAGGCACAAGTATGGGAGCAATTATTGGTGGACTTTACGCTTCAGGTTATTCTGGGGAGCAAATAGATTCCATTTTTAAAAGTGTAAATTTTGATGAACTTATTAGCGATAACTTACCTCGAAATGCCAAAACTTTTTATGAACGTGATAACTCTGAAAAGTATGCCATAACCTTGCCATTTAATAATTTTAAGGTTCAGATTCCTTCCGCAATTTCAAGAGGTCAAAACGTGTTTAATTTGTTTTCAAAGCTCATGTTACACGTAAGTGATATTGAAGATTTTGAAAACCTTCCAATTCCGTTTTTCTCTATTGCAACTAATATTGAAACAGGTGAACCAGTAATATTAAAACACGGCAGTTTACCTCAAGCCATAGCTGCAAGCGGAGCATTGCCATCGTTGTTTCAACCTGTTATAATTAATAATCAAATATTGATAGATGGAGGTGTAGTAAACAATTATCCTATTGACGAACTTAGAGAAAAAGGTATGGATATTATTATTGGAGTTGATGTTCAAGATGGTTTAGCTGAACGCACTGAACTCACTTCTGCACCAAATATTTTGCTTCAAATAAGTAATTTCAGAACAATAAATGCCATGAAAGACAAGGCAGCCAAAACAGATATTTATATTAAACCTGATATTAAAAGTTATAATGTTGTGTCTTTTCAATACGGAAAGCAAATCATTGAAAATGGTCGTTTAGCTGCTATAGAAAAGCGAGAGGAGTTAAAAGAAGTGGTAATTAAGCAGGGATATAAAGTCAAAGAACAAATAAAAATTGTGGCAGCAGACAGCTTACGGATTAAGAAAATAGACACTAAAGGCAATGAAAAATATACACGATCTTATATCTTAGGAAAGCTTAAGCTAAAACCGAATGAAACAGTTAGTTATGATCAATTTAGCAAAGGCATTAATAATATAGTAGCCACTCAGAATTTTGATAGCTTCCTATACGATTTCGAACCTAATAACGAAGGTTATGATTTAATTGTCTATTTAAAAGAAAGCACCAACAGAACGTTTTTGAAGTTTGGAGTTCATTATGATGATCTTTATAAAAGTGCTGCTTTAATAAATTTAACCCAAAAACAGTTATTATTTAGAAATGACTTGGCATCTTTTGACATGATTTTGGGAGATAATGTGCGTTATAATTTTGAGTATTATATAGACAAAGGATTTTACTGGAGTATTGGTTTAAAATCACGATACAATACTTTTCATAAAAATGTAAATGCTTCCTTATTTTTAGACGAAGGCGAATTGGACATTGTTGGACTTAAAAAAGCAGATATAAGATTAACAGACCAAACGAATCAATTTTTTGTGCAAACACTTTTCAGAAAAGATTTTTCTTTAAAACTTGGAGCAGAACACAAAAGATTGAAAATATCCTCCGAAACTTTTGTCGATGAATCTGAAGGTGAATCAGAAAAAACTACATTTGAAAATAGTGACTTTTTCAGTGTATTTGGAAATCTTAAATTCGACACCTACAATAACAAATACTTTCCGGACAATGGGTTTTTGTTTGATGGCAATTTTCAATTGTATTTATCATCCTCTGATTTTAACAATGATTTTTCTCAGTTTTCATTTGCAAAAGCAAATATTGGATATGCATTGAGTTTTTCAGACAAACTTTCGTTCCTTATTGGTTCTGAAGGAGGGTTTAAGGTAGGTGATGACTCTAACAATTCTCTAAGTTTTGCCCTTGGAGGTTATGGCCAAAATTTAATTAATAATTTTATTTCATTTTATGGTTATGATTACATTTCAATTATTGGTGATGGTTTTGTAAAAGGCATACTTAATTTAGATTATGAAATCATAAGCAAACACCACATTAGTCTAACTGCAAATTATGCCAATGTAGGTAACGATCTTTTTACAAATGGAGAATGGATTACAGCACCAGATTACAGTGGTTATGCCATTGGTTATGGTTTAGAGACTTTTTTAGGCCCAGTTGAAGTAAAATACACGTGGTCACCTGAGTTAAATGATAGCAATTGGTTTTTTAATGTAGGGTTTTGGTTTTAATCTTAACTGGTTGAATTATTTTTTTAGATATTTGTTGAATATCAAATGTCTTTTAGCAATTTTGACAAACAATCAATCTGATTATTTTTAGCATTGCCTCTGAACTTTGAAAAACAATAAAATCGAACAGATGAAACATTTTTGGAAAGATTTATTATCTCACCTTCAATTTCTTATCAAAAGAAATCCTGAATAAGGACACGTTTTTGTATCTTTAAAACAATTAGATGCGTACCAATTAAGGTATGTCAATATCAATTTATAATTTTAAAAAAATGCCTTTTTATCATAAATTAGGAAAGATACCTCCTAAAAGACACACGCAGTTTAGAAAACCAGATGGTAGTTTATATGCCGAACAATTATTTGGTACTATTGGGTTTGATGGTATGTATACAAACTCATACCATGAACATAGACCAACTCAAGTAAAAGAAATAAAAAACCAGTATAGTGTTGCTCCAGAAATCGCTAAAGCCAATCACATTCAATCATATCGATTTAGAGGCTTTCAAGTCAAACCAGAGAGCGATTATTTAGAAAGTAGAAAAGCTGTTCTAACCAATAGCGATTGCACAATTATTCTTGCAGCACCTAAAGAATCAACAAGAGATTATTTTTATAAAAACACTGATGCCGACGAGCTGATTTTTATTCACAAAGGAACAGGAAAGCTAAGAACCATGTTGGGCAATCTCGATTTTAAATATGGAGATTATTTGTTGGTACCAAGAGGAATTATTTATAAGCTGGATTTTGATACTGAAGATAATCGTTTGTTTATCGTTGAATCTCGAAGACCAATTTACACACCAAAACGTTACAGGAATTGGTTTGGTCAATTGTTAGAACATTCTCCTTTTTGTGAAAGAGATATTCGTCAACCACAAGAATTGGAAACACATAATGAAAAAGGCGAGTTTTTAATAAAAGTAAAAAAGCAGGATGATATTTTTGAAATGGTTTATGCCACACATCCATTTGATGTTGTAGGTTATGATGGTTTTAATTATCCTTATGCGTTTTCAATTCATGATTTTGAGCCTATAACAGGTCGTATACATCAACCACCACCTGTTCATCAAACCTTTGAAACAGATGCTTTTGTGGTCTGTAGCTTTGTGCCGCGTTTGTACGATTATCATCCCGATTCAATCCCAGCCCCTTACAATCATAGTAATATTGATAGTGATGAGGTTCTGTACTATGTTGATGGCGATTTTATGAGTAGAAATGATATTGATGCTGGACATATTTCACTACATCCAGCAGGAATACCACATGGTCCTCATCCTGGAGCCACAGAGCGTAGCATTGGCAAAGTTAAAACAGACGAGTTGGCTGTCATGGTAGATACTTTTAAACCTTTAATGGTTACAAAAGAAGCAATGAAAATAGCTGATGAAGATTATCATAAATCTTGGTTAGAATAAAAAATATAAGAAAATGAGTAAAGAAGTAAAATCAGTAAACTACGGTTTAGAAAAAATATTTGAAGGAGCACAAGACTTTCTTCCACTTTTAGGAACAGATTATGTCGAGTTTTATGTTGGTAACGCCAAACAATCAGCACATTTTTATAAAACAGCTTTTGGCTTTCAATCTCATGCCTATAAAGGATTAGAAACAGGTTCTAGAGATTCTGTAAGTTATGTGTTAAAGCAAGATAAAATCAGATTGGTTTTAACCACACCATTAAATAGTAAATCACCAATAAATGACCATATTGTAAAACACGGTGATGGTGTAAAAGTGGTTGCGCTTTGGGTAGATGACGCACGAAAATCTTACGAAGAAACTACAAAAAGGGGTGCAAAATCATACATGGAGCCAGTTGTAGAAAAAGACGAACATGGCGAAGTTGTAAGAGCAGGTATATATACCTACGGAGAAACAGTACATATGTTTGTAGAACGAAAAAATTATAAAGGTGCATTCATGCCTGGTTTTGTTGAGTGGAAATCAGATTACAATCCGGAATCAACAGGATTAAAATATATTGATCATATGGTTGGAAATGTTGGCTGGAATCAGATGAATACTTGGGTAAAATGGTACGAAGATGTGATGGGATTTGTAAATTTCTTATCTTTTGACGATAAACAAATTCATACAGAATACTCTGCACTTATGAGTAAAGTGATGAGCAATGGAAATGGGAGAATTAAATTCCCTATCAACGAACCAGCAAAAGCAGCAAAAAAATCACAAATTGAAGAGTACTTAGATTTTTATGAAGGATCAGGAGTTCAGCACATTGCTGTAGCCACTGATGATATTATTAAAACAGTTGCAAAGTTAAAAGCAAGAGGAGTTGAGTTTTTACCACCACCTCCACAAGCGTATTATGATGATATTCCACGACGATTAGGTTCGCATATGGACATTATGAAAGAAGATATCAAAGAACTTCAAAAATTATCCATTTTAGTTGATGCTGATGAAGAAGGCTACTTATTGCAAATCTTTACAAAACCAGTGGAAGATAGACCAACACTGTTTTTTGAAATTATCCAAAGAATGGGAGCTCGTGGATTTGGAGCTGGGAATTTTAAGGCGCTTTTTGAGTCTATTGAACGTGAACAAGCTAATAGAGGCACATTATAACAAATATTTAACTAAAAAACACTTAAAAACTCTATCGATATTGTCGCTAGAGTTTTTTGTTTTTTTACTTTTGGAACAGTAATTGTAATTTTCAATAGTATAACATTAATTAAGCTATGACGTTAGTTTAATTGCAATTACAAGATATATGAAAAAAATCCTACTTATAGTAACATTTCTGGTTTTGAGCAATTCCTCATTTGCACAAACGGAATCTGCATTTGACAAAGGCGAATGGTTTAAATTCAAAATGAGTTATAGTGGTTGGATGAAGGCAGGAGAAGCGACGTTGAAAGTAAATGAGGACGTTCTTGATGGAAAACCTGTTTTTCATGTAGTTGGAAAAGGCAAAACAACAGGAGCGATCAGTTGGTTTTTTAAAGTTAAAGATCGTTATGAAAGCTATTTTGATAAAGAAAAGCTAATTCCATATCGCTTTATAAGAGATATTGATGAAGGAGGTCATACTAAGAATATTGAGATAAATTTTGATCAAAAAAATCAAAAAGCACATGTGTACAACATAAAGCATAATTCTAAAAAAATTATAGATACTAAACCAAATGTTCAAGACATGGTATCAACGTTCTATTATTTGCGCAATAACCTTGATGTTGATAAATTAAAAGTTGATGATGAGATAAGAACAGATATGTTTTTTGATGGTGAAAACTATGGATTTAAAATAAAATATTTAGGTAAAGAAACCTTACGAACAGAGTTTGGTAAAGTTGAGTGCTTAGTGTTTCGTCCCTATGTTATGGCAGGACGCGTTTTTAAAGAAGAAGAAAGCTTAACACTTTGGGTAAGTGCAGACCAAAATAGAATCCCAATCCGTATGAAAGCCGATTTGGCTATTGGATCACTTAGAGCAGATCTCGAAGCATTTAAAGGATTAAAGCATCAATTTAAAATACAATTTTAACTACTTATTATGTCTAAACAGCCAAACTATGATGAGATTTTAAAAAAGCTACAAGCAAAATATGATGCTCAAAGTGAAGACACTGAAAACTATTTAGAAGGCTTACTATACGGAAAATCTATTACGTATTGGGATTACATTCATACAGATGCGTTATTGAGTTTGCAAATTCAGCGCACTACGTTTCCAGATGAAATGGTTTTTATTGCTTACCATCAAATCAACGAGCTAATTTTTAAAATGATTCTTTGGGAAATTTCACAAGTAGCTAATAAAACAGATCTTAATGTTGCTTTTTTTGAAAGTAAACTCATGCGAATAAGTCGCTATTTTGACATGCTTACGACCTCATTCAATATCATGCGCGAAGGCATGGATCCAGAGCAATATGGTAAGTTCAGACATACTTTAACTCCCGCGAGCGGATTCCAGAGTGCCCAATACAGGCTTATAGAATTTGCTTCAACAGAACTCATTAACCTTATAGATAATAGGTTCAGAAAAACCATAGATAGAAACACTCCTTTTGAGCATGCTCTTGAACATTTATATTGGCAAGCAGCTGGGAAAGATTATAAAACTGGAAAGAAATCGTCACTATTGACAAATTTTGAAAATCGTTATAAAGAGGAATTCATTACTTTTATGAAGATCTACAACACCAAAAATTTGTGGTCAAGATTTAAAGAGCTGCCAAAAAAAGATCAGGAAAATGAAAATCTGGTTGCTGCCATGAGACATTATGATCATACTGTAAATGTTACTTGGGTTATGGCACATTATAATGCAGCAGTGCATTATATTTTAGGCAAAGATGGAGATGGAGAAGCAACAGGAGGAAGCGATTGGCAAAAATATATGCATCCAAAATATCAGAAAAGAATATTTTTTCCAGAACTTTGGAGCGAAGAAGAAATAAATAATTGGGGACAATAACAACTAAACCACTGAAACAATCAAAAAATGAAACCCTTAAAAATTGTATTAATAGCAGCACTTTTATGTGTTATACAATCTTGTAAATCTGATAAAACCACAAATGAAATTCCTACAAACAGTATAGCGGAAGCTAAGCCTGTAGTTGAAAAATTTGAATTTGGATATAACCTTAACGACTATATTGTAGTACGTGATACTATTAAGAAAGGAGATAGTTTTGGTCAAATTATGGAGCGCAACAAAATAGGTTACCCTCAAATTTATAACATCGTTGAAAAAATAAAGGACAGCTTTAATATTGCAAAGCTTCATCCAGGAAAACCATACACTATACTTTGTTCTAAAGACTCTCTACAACTTCCACAATCCTTCATTTATCAGCCAAATGTTGAAGAATATGTGGTAATTAATTTTAAAGATTCTATCCATGCTTACTCAAGGAAAAAACCGATTAAGTATGTTGAGAAAGTAGCAACAGGATC
>CAZRDG010000002.1:0-12463 GCA_964598775.1 uncultured Lacinutrix sp. | reverse complement strand
ATGCTTACTCAAGGAAAAAACCGATTAAGTATGTTGAGAAAGTAGCAACAGGATCAATAACGCCAGGTTCTAGTATTTCTCAATTAATGGACGAACAAGGATTGAGTCAAGTATTGGTTAATAAAATGGCTGATAATATATATGCTTGGACTATAGATTTTAACAGGCTTCAGGCTGGTGATAGGTTTAAGGTCATTTATACAGACAAATATATTGATGACAGCATATACGCTGGAGTACATACTGTTAAAGCAGCTTATTTTGAGCACAAGAGTGAACCATTTTATGCCTTCAGATTTAAAACTGATACGATTAAAGGTATTGTTGATTATTTTAATGAGGACGCAAAAAACTTAAGAAGAGCCTTTTTAAAAGCACCTGTTCAATTCAGTCGTGTATCGTCAAGATACAATCTAAAACGAAGAATTGCCTATTATGGCAATAAAGTTAGGCCTCATAAAGGAACCGATTTTGCGGCCAATATTGGTACTCCAATATTAGCTACTGCAAATGGTACTGTTACCGAATCAACACAAAAAGGAGGTAATGGGAAATATGTAAAAATAAGACACAATGCCACATACAGTACTCAGTATTTACACATGAGTAGACGAGCTGTAAAAGTAGGGCAATTTGTAAAACAAGGCGATGTCATTGGCTATGTTGGGATGACTGGAAATACAGGCGGACCACATGTATGCTATCGTTTCTGGAAAAATGGTCAGCAAGTAGATCCATTCAAAGAAAAACTACCAGAGGCAGAGCCAATTTCTCAAGGCCTAAAGATAAAATACTTAGACTTTATCGAACCAATAAAAATGATATTGGATAATATTCCTTTTTCTGAAAATGAACCTCTTGAAGTTCTAGAAGGAGATTTAATAACTCAACGAGATTAAATGGCATTAAAATCAATAAATCCAACGCAAACTAAAGCTTGGGGTAAACTTGCTCAACATTATAATGAGATAAAAGATTCTCATTTAAAACAATGGTTCAAAGAAGACGAAAAAAGAGGTGATAAATTTACAATTAAATGGAAAGACTTCTATTTTGATTATTCCAAAAACAGAATCAACTCAGAAACCATTGAACTTTTAAAGGAGCTAACAAAGGAAGTAGATTTAAAAGACGCCATAACTAAATATTTTTCTGGAGATAGCATCAATCAAACCGAAAATCGTGCCGTATCACATACAGCTTTAAGACTTCCAAAACATGAAGAACTAAATATTGATGGTGTAAATGTTGTTCCTGAAATAAATAAAGTTAAAGCTAAGATAGAAGGCTTTTCCTATGATATTATTAGTGGGATTAAAAAAGGTGCAACAGGCAAAGCCTTTGCCGATATAGTTAATATTGGAATTGGTGGTTCTGATCTTGGTCCAGCAATGATCGTTGATGGGTTACAATTTTATAAAAATCATTTAAACACGCATTTTGTTAGTAATGTAGATGGTGATCATGTGAATGAGGTAATTAAAAAGTTAAACCCAGAAACAACATTATTTGTCATTGTTTCCAAAACATTCACTACTCAAGAAACCATAACTAATGCAACAACCATTAGAAATTGGTTCTTAAAACATTTAGATGATGATGCGGTAGCAAAGCACTTTGTTGCAGTATCGACTAATATTGAAAAAGTTAAAGCATTTGGAATAGAAGAAGACAATATTTTCCCGATGTGGAATTGGGTTGGAGGTCGATTTTCTTTATGGAGTGCTGTTGGATTAAGTATAAGCTTAGCTGTAGGATATTCAAATTTTGAAAACCTACTTGATGGTGCACATCAAATGGACGAACATTTTAAAAACGAGCCGTTTGAGAAAAACATTCCAATAATTTTAGCTTGTCTTGGCGTATGGTATAATAACTTTTTTGAGGTTGAAACTGAAGCCGTTATCCCTTACACACAATATCTTAACCAATTTGCCACCTATTTGCAGCAAGCCATCATGGAAAGTAATGGTAAAAGTGTTGATAGAAATGGAGATAAAGTGGATTACCAAACCAGCACCATTGTTTGGGGTGAACCAGGAACAAATTCCCAGCATGCCTTTTTTCAACTATTACATCAAGGCACTAAAATAATTCCAGCAGATTTTATAGCATTTGCAAAATCACTTCATGGAAATAAAGAGCATCAAGACAAATTAATGTCTAACTTTTTTGCTCAAACGGAAGCTTTAATGAATGGTAAAACAAAAGAGGATGTTTTAAAAGAATTTGAAACAGAATCAATTTCTGAATCTCTAAAAAATCAATTAGCTAATTATAAAGTTTTTGAAGGAAACAGGCCAACAAATACACTTCTTATAGATAAGCTGACGCCTCAAAGTTTAGGAAAACTGGTGGCACTTTATGAGCATAAAATTTTTGTACAAGGTGTCATTTGGAACATTTACAGTTATGACCAATTTGGTGTTGAATTAGGTAAGCAATTGGCAGGAAATATCCTTCAAGATTTTAAAAAACCTCTCATATTAGGTCATGATTCATCTACAAATAACCTAGTTAATCAGTACAAAAATATTGGTAATTAGCTGACAATCAATGTTAAAGGCACAAGTATAATCTCTTTTAAATTCAATTAAAGGAGCGGTGTTCAATTTCTTAATAAAAAGTTAATATATTCTCCGAAATAATACCTAATTTTGCCGAAAATTAAAACCAATTTTAACTTTTCAGAATATGAAAAAAATTACTCAATTATTATTTGTTGCTTTAACAATGGTTTTTTCTACAGCTGTTTTAGCACAAAGCACTATTACAGGAACTGTAATGGATGCAGAAATGAATGCTCCATTACCTGGAGCAAATATCATAGTAAAGAAAACTACTAATGGTACGACATCAGATTTTGATGGAAATTTCACACTAACATCAGAAGTTGCTTCAGGTCAAGTAGTTATTTCTTATGTTGGATATACTCCGGTTACACTATCGTTTAATGGAAACACAAACCTAGGGACTATTACATTAGTATCTGATAATACATTAGAAGAAATCGTTTTAGTAGGAACAGGTATTATTGACCTTGCGGATGATAGAAGAACTCCAGTGGCAGTTTCTACAATTTTAGCAAGTGAAATACAAGAAAAAATAGGGACTCAAGATGTTACTATGACTTTGGCTAATACACCTTCAGTTTATGTAGCTGGACAAGCAGGTGGTTTTGGTGATTCTAGAATTAGTGTTCGTGGTTTTGACCAGAGTAATACTGCGTTTTTATTAAACGGACAACCAATCAATGGCATGGAAGATGGTAAAATGTACTGGTCTAACTGGTCAGGAATAAGTGATATCGCTAGTGTTGTACAAATGCAAAGAGGTTTAGGATCTTCAAAGTTAGCTATTTCATCAGTTGGTGGTACAGTAAACTTTGTGACTAAAACAACTGATAAAAGAGAAGGAGGATATGTTTATGCTGGAATCGCTAATGATAACTATATAAAGAACACTGCTCTTTACAGTACAGGTAAGTCAGAAAGCGGATGGGGAGCAACAATGATGTTATCTCACTGGCAAGGTGATGGTTATAATGAAGGAAGCTTTGGTGCTGGTGAAACCTATTTCTTTTCAGTAGGGTACACACCTAATGACAGCCATAATTTCAACTTTTTAATTACAGGTGCACCTCAGTTCCATGATCAAAACTTCTCTAAGAGTATTTCTACTTACTTAGAATATGGTAGAAAATACAATAATAACTGGGGAACTTATCAAGGTCAATATTTATCTGAAAGAAGAAACTTTTATCACAAGCCAGTTGCCAATTTAAACTGGGATTATAAAATAAATGAAACCTCTAACCTGAGTACTGTACTATATGCTTCTTGGGGACGTGGAGGTGGAACCGGAGACCGTGGAAACAGAATAAGAACTGCTGACGGTTATGTTGACTATGATGCAATTGTTGCTTATAATCAATCAGTTCCTATGGGAGCTGGAGGTTATTTTGCTGCAGGTGGTGGCTATGTAACTCGTTCATCTATGAACTTACACTCTTGGTATGGTTTAGTTTCTAATTATGAAAAAAAAATAAACGAAAACTTAACCTTTAACCTTGGTTTAGATCTAAGAACCTATTATGGAGAACACTTTAGAATGGTAGAGAACTTTCATGGACTTAACTCTTGGCAAGAAAATATTCGTTTAAGAGATCAAAATGATAATCACCAAACTTATGGTTCATTCGGTACATACAAAAATGTAATTACAACAAGAGATTTATCTGCAAATCCTTGGTCTGTTTTATTTGCTAAGGTTGATGAAGATGAGAAAATTGCTTACAGTAATGATGAACGTATTTCTTATGGTGGTATTTTCACACAATTAGAATATGCAACAGAAAAATTCTCAGTATTTTTTCAAGGATCTGCTTCTAACCAATGGCACCAAAGATTTGATCACTATCAATATGCTGATCAATCATTAATCGATGGAACTTCTTCACAAAGCACTGGTACTCCGCTTCCAGCTGGAATTACAGATGGTGTTGATTCAGAAAAAGTTGATAATTTCGGATTTAATGTAAAAAGTGGAGTAGGTTATTTCTTGGATGCAGATGACAAGCACAAAATGTATGCTAATGTTGGATACTATTCAAGACAACCATTCCAAGATAATATTTGGACTAATTTCACTAACCAAATTAACCAATATGCTGAAAACGAAAAGATTTTTGGAGTTGAATTAGGTTATGCATTCAAGAGTCCTAAGTTTAGCGCGAATGTTGATTTATACAGAACCAACTGGAAAGGTAGAGTTGGTAGCTCATCAAGAGTTGACAATGGCGTGGTTATCACTACTATTACATCAGGTCAAGAACAAACTCATATAGGTGCTGAATTAAGTTTTTCAGCTAAACCAGTAGATGGACTTAAATTTAGAGGATTCGTATCTGTTGGAGATTGGCAATACATAGGAGAGGTAATTTCTTTTGATAGAAACGAAGATACCAATGCAATTTCTAATGAAACTGAAGTAGACGTAGATGGTGGTAAAGTAGGTGATGCTGCTCAATTTACTGCTGGTTTAGGGATTGATGTAAATCTAGCTGAACGTTTATCTTTTGATGCTGATTGGAGAATGTATGATAATCTTTATGCAAATGTTGGTGCTGTTAAAGAAAATTTGGAGTTACCTTCTTATGATTTAGTAGATATGGGAGTTTCTTATAAAATGTTACTTGGGAAAAACCGTGACAAATCATTAGCGTTTAGAGCTAATGTTAACAACGTTTTCTCTGAAGTATATTTATCAGACTTAAGAACAGCTAATGCTGCTGAAGCTGGTGATGAAACTTGGAATGGAATTAACGTAAACAACCAAGGTTATTTTGGTTTTGGAAGAACTTGGAACTTAAGCTTAAAATATAAGTTTTAATCAAGATATATTTTAATAAAAAACCTGCTCAATTGAGCAGGTTTTTTTATGTTTAAATTTCACTACTTTTGTTAAAACTAATAAAACTAACTCATGGATTCAACAATTAAAACACTTCACTCTTATTGGGCCTACTTGGTAATATTAATCTTAATAGCTGCCGTTATTAATGCGTTAATTGGGCTTTTTGGAAAAAAAGAATATGGAGCTAAAGATTTTAGAGTTTCATTATTTACGCTTATTGTATCGCACATTCAATTACTAATAGGACTAATATTATATTTTGTATCTCCTAAATTTGAACAATGGAGTATAATGGGAAGTGAAGTAATGAAAACTGCAAGTGTTCGCCTATATCTTGTAGAGCATCCTTTAATCAATATTATCGCAATTGTGTTAATTACAATAGGGTATTCAAAACATAAAAAGAAATTAACGTCAATAACAAAGTTTAAAACGATCCTTATATTTTACATATTAGGCTTAGTATGTTTATTGTCAAGAATTCCCTGGGATGTTTGGCCAAATCTTTAAATAAAAAAAGCGACACTTTGTGTCGCTTTTTTTATTGAATCTCTTTTATAATATGAACATAAACAGGGAAGTGATCACTAAAACCATCAGTAAATCCACCATCGGCAAAGCTTCTCCATGGATAACCCTTATAGCGTCCTTCTTTATTTGTTAAATATAATTTATTAAAAATCCCAGCTTTGTAGAATCTGAATGAAGAATAATCAGTTTCCAAAAGGGGTTTGGTAATTAAAATCTGATCAAATAAACTCCAAGCATCTCTATAAGCATTAGACCCTAATCCTTTTCTAAAGAAACCTTCCATTGGGTTATAAATACCTTTTAATTGAACATCTTCTTTATTTTTTTCTGCTTTTAAAATATCCTTTAAACTTTGGTTAGTTGGGTCATCGTTTAAATCACCCATTGAGAATATTTTAGTATAAGGGTCAATAGCTTGTAATGAGTCTATTATGCGTTTGTTTAATCTTGCGGCAGCCAACCGTTTAGGTCTACTCCTAGCCTCACCTCCTGAGCGAGAAGGCCAATGACTTACGATAATATGTATAAGCTCTCCCTCTAATTTGCCACTTACTAAAAGTTGGTCTCTTGTGTAAACCCTTTTTCTCGTAATATCATCATATATTTTTAATTCGTGATTGCTTACGTCAATTGGAGAAAATAATGCTTTCTTGTACATTAAAGCTACATCAATCCCTCTAGCATCTGGCGAATCAAAATGTACGATACCATAATCTTCTTTATATAAAGCATCATCGTTTGCTAAGTCTTCAACAACCTCTCGATTTTCAACTTCTGCAAGGCCAATAATAGCTGGACTATTGTTGGAAACATCTGCTCCAATTTCAGAAATTACACGAGCCATATTTTTTACCTTTTTCTTGTAAACTTCTTGCCGATTAAATTTCATTTCCATAATTGGGCTTGCTTCGTCGAACTTATTAGGGTCGTTTATTGTATCAAATAAATTTTCCACATTATAAAAAGCAATGGTGTGCACTTTAAACTTTCGTTTTTCTTGTGCATAGTTTGTGAAAACCAGCATAAAACAAAATGCAGTAAAAAACGTTTTTATTAATCTCATTTATAGTTGTATTACGTTTATGTTAATATGTGAGCAAATCTTGAGCCAAAAGTAAATATTAATCAATAAATAATGTAAATTTGGGAGCCTTAATATTTAAAATTTAAGGATAAGAAAGTATTAATTATAAGATTAAACATGAAGAAAAGTTTATTTATTTTTTTATTAGGAATTTTTTCAGTGTTTTCAGCAGTCGCTCAAACCCAAATTAAAGGGAGTGTAAAAGATGCTGATTCCAACTTACCAATTCCTGATGCAACAATTACTATTGAAGAAACTTCTCAATCCACAAAAACAGATGCACTAGGTGAATTTAGTTTTACTAGAAACGTCCCTTTAGGTGAGCAAGTATTAAGCATTAGTAAAGTTGGCTATAAAACAGAACGTTATCCAATTGTGGTTAACGAAGGGTCAACAGTAAACATAACAGATATGGTTCTTAGCGTTGATGTTACAGATTCGGCCGACCTATTTACCATTACTTTATCTGATGATGAATTAAATGATGATACCAGTGGTGCAGATAACATATCTGGATTATTACAATCATCACAAGATGTGTTTTTAAGAACTGCAGCATTTGAGTTTAGTCAATCCTTTTTCAGTGTTAGAGGGTTAGACTCAGAAAATGGGAAAGTACTTATTAATGGTGTTGAAATGAACAAAATGTTCAACGGTAGGCCGCAATGGAGTAATTGGGGAGGACTTAACGATGTTATGAGAAACCAAGAACTTTCAAACGGTCTAACACCTTCAGCATATAATTTTGGAGGTTTGTTAGGAACAACAAACATTAATACTAGAGCTTCAATGTATAGAAAAGGTGGTCGTGTAACCTATTCATCTTCAAATAGAAGTTATACAAACAGAGCAATGGCTTCTTATTCATCAGGTCTTGTTGATGGAGGTTGGGCTTATTCACTATCTGTTGGAAGACGTTGGGGAGAAGAAGGATATCAAGATGCAACTTTTTATGATGCTAATTCATTTTTTGCTTCAATTGAAAAGAAAATTAATGACAAGCATAGCATTAACTTCACTGGTATTTTTGCACCTAATAGAAGAGGTAAATCTTCACCAAATACTCAAGAAATATACGATTTAAAAGACATACGATATAATGAGTTTTGGGGATATCAAGACGATGAAAAAAGAAATTCAAGAGTAAAAAGAACTGTTGAGCCTATTTTAATGCTGAATCATTATTGGGATATTAATAAAAAATCATCATTAAATACCAATATTGGATATCAATTTGGAGAACTTGGGAATAGCAGATTGGATTATGCAGGTGGAGCGAACCCAAGTCCTGCTTATTATCAGAAATTACCAAGTTATTTTCTAGCAGATGCCGATGGTCCTGATTTTGATGGAGCGTATCAAGCTGAACAAGAATTCATTAATGATGGTCAGATAGATTGGAATAGAATATACGATGCGAACATCACAAATAATATCAACGGATTAAATGCTGCATATGTACTTTATGAAGATAGAAGCGATGATAAGCAATTAACAGTTAATACTATTTATACTCAAGACATTAATGATCATGTTAGAATTAACGGAATTATTGATTTTAAAAATTTAGAGTCTAATAACTTTGCCGAAATCACAGACCTTTTAGGCGGTTCAGGATATTTAAACGTCGATTCATTTGATAATTTTCAATTTGATCTCCAAAATCCTGATCGTGTGGTCGGTGAAGGTGAGAAATTCAGATACAACTATAACTTGTATGCAAATGTTATTAGTACTCAAGCACAAGCCTTCTTTAAGTATAATAAAGTAGACTTTTACCTTTCAGGAAGTTATACCAATACTCAGTATCAAAGAGAAGGATTATACCAACATGAAGCATTTGCCGATAATTCTTTTGGAAAAGGTAGAAAACTAAAATTTAATGGCATTGGTGCCAAAGCTGGATTCACTTATAAGGTCACAGGTAAGCATTTAATTGATTTTAATACAGCATACATAAGTAGAGCACCGTCATTAAGAAACACATTTACCAATGCTAGAGAAAATCACGCAATAGTTGGAGATGTAAGTGGAAATGAAATTACAGAAGAAAAAATTTCTTCAGCAGATGTAAGTTATATTTTTAGATCTCCCATTGTTAAAGCTCGTTTAACAGGTTTTTATACAAAAATTCAAGATGCAACTGAAATTTCATTTTTCTTTGCAGATGGTATAGGTGGAGATAATGCAAATTTTGTACAAGAGATTTTACGTGATATTGATAAAAAACACTTGGGTGCTGAACTTGGAATAGAAGCGCAAGTAACTCCAACAATTAAACTAAAAGGGGCTGCCTCTGTAGGACAATATACCTATGATAATAACCCTAATTTATATTTAACAACAGCTCCAGATCCAACAGCTCCAGATGAGTTGGGTAGAAATGGATTTAAAAATTTTGGCGCTGCTAACTTAAAAAATTATAGAATAGCAAATGGACCACAACGTGCTTACTCTGTAGGGTTTGAATATAGCGATCCAGATTTTTGGTGGTTTGGTGCTACAACAAACTTTTTTACAAATACATACTTAGATGTAAGTCCATTAACCAGAACTGAAAATTTTTACTTAGATAGTGATGGCTTACCATTTAATGATTATGATCCAGAATTAGCTCGTGAATTGTTAAAGCAAGAGTCATTTGATGAATATATGGTGGTCAACCTAACAGGTGGTAAATCATGGAAAGTTGGCGATTATTTTATTGGCTTGTTTGCAAGTGTTAACAACCTACTTGATAAAGAATATAAGTCAGGAGGTTTTGAACAAGGCAGAAATGCAAACTATAGAGAGTTAAGAGACGACAATGCCAACCCAAAAAGAGTATTTGGCCCAAGATATTGGTATGGTCGTGGAACTACTTATTTCTTAAACCTGAATTTTAGATTTTAATAAAAAAATAATAAATTAGTATATATGAAAACGAATAAAATTTTAGCATTCTTCACTGTAATAGCAATGTCTTTTGCGCTAGTGTCGTGTGTGCAAGACGATGAATTTTCAATTCCTAATAGTTTAGGAGATGAAGAAAACGCAGGATTACAAGCTATTATGGCTGGATTAGCTGATGGATCATTAACAGAAATAAGCATTGCAGACTTATTGGATTTATATTCAGGTCAAGCAACTTTAATAGAATCTGATATTGTGGTTAAGGGTTATGTGAGTTCATCAGATCAAACTGGAAACTTTTATAAAGAATTCTACATGCAAGATGCTCCTGAGAACCCTACAGCTGCTCTTGGTGTATCGTTAAATCAAGTAGACTCTTACAATCAGTTTAATAAAGGACGAGAGATTTACATAAAACTTAAAGGACTATATTTAGGTGAAAACTCTTCAGATGTATTAACAATTGGTGGCCAATTAGATGGTACAAATCTTGAAGAAATGACAGCCAATCAAATTCCTAATCACGTATTTCGTTCTGCAAATTCTATGGATATCGTACCACTTGTACTTATTCCTTCTGCAGTAAACGACTCGCATTTAGGGATGTTTGTAACGTTTGAGAACATGCAGTTTCCATCAGCCTTAGAAGGAGAAACTTTTGTTGATCCATTTGATGATTTTGATACACGTCATATCATGGTAAGTTGTGAAAATGGGTCTGAGTTCAGATTAGAGACAAGCTCATTTGCAAGTTTTAAGCAAGTGCCATTACCAACTGATGGTCGTGGAAGCATTTCAGGTGTTATAACACAAGGTTTTGGTGGTTCACCAAGAGTGATGGTTTTAAACACAACAGATGATATTAACTTTACAGATAATCGTTGTGACCCTGTTTTTGAAGAGTCATTCAATTCTGCTATCGATAATACAAACTTAAATATTCCTGGATGGATTAACTACGCTGAAGCAGGTGGAGAATATTGGACAGAGCAAGTGTTTAGTGGAAATGGTTATGCTGAATTCTCAGCTTTCAATACAGGAGATGTTAGCAATATTGGATGGTTAATTTCTCCAGGTATCGATATGGATGCTCAAGAAGGAGAGATGTTATCATTTCAAACAGCTTATGCTTACCCTGATGCAGGACATTATCCTTTAGAAGTATTTGTGTCAACAAATTTTGATGGAACTGAAGGTGGTATAGCTAGTGCAACATGGGAAGCTATTGATGCTGTAATAGCACATCCAGACATTACTGACGATTGGTTTGATTTTGTTGATTCTGGTAGCATCGATTTATCAAGTTATACAGGAACATTATATATTGCTTTTAAATATACAGGCAGTGATACAATGAACTTAAATACATCAATGCACGTTGAAAACGTTGCTGTTTTTGTACAATAGTTGAACATAAAATTTATTTAAAGCCACAATCTTTAGATTGTGGCTTTATTTTTTACACTACTTTTATACTCATGACACTTTTTGATCATTTCGTATTTAACATTTTCCAGCATTATAAGCCAAAGTATAAAGCTAAAGCCAATACGATTTCAATATTGTATATAACTTTTTTACAACTGTCTTTGCTATTGCTATTTGGCGTATTTTTTTCAATCTTTTTCAATCAGATGAATGTTGACACCATGTCCTCAAATAAAGCCTGGACATTATTTGGAATTGCTATTGTGGCCTTATACTTTATGAACTGGATGAATTATAGTGGCAGAAAACGACGCGTTTTAAATGCAAAATCTACTAAAAAGAAAGCAAAGAATTTTAGTATTTTAACCTTATGGCTGCTGCCATTTGGATGTATTTCTTTAGCAATTATATTATTGCAAAAATTTTAAAAACAAAAACCTTAGCAATTAGGCTCACTAAGGTTTTTTAATTGGTTAGTTAGTTATTTTAAGGCTACAATATATTAAAAAAGAGAATGTAAACGTAAATATTTATGTTTTTTTCAAATGTAAATATACAGGGAAGTGATCGCTAAAACCACCTTTGTACTTGTAACCAACATAAGTTCTAAATGGACTTCCTTTATACTTTCCTTTGTATTGTTTTAAAAAATCTTTGTCAAATATATTGACTTGAGAGAAACTATGCTTTCCCTCTGCATATTCAAAAAAATTGGTTGTAAATAAAATTTGATCAAAAAGATTCCACTCTTTCCTATGATTCAAGCTACCACGAGTATAGGTTGGTAAATTACTCATTGGGTTATACAAATCTTGTACTTGAACCATGTTCTTTATACTCTTATTATTAGGGTTATCATTAAAATCTCCCATTACAATAATTTTCGCGTTTTCATCTTCTAAATTAATCCGAGTAATGATTTCTACGACTTTGTTTGAAGCGATTAATCTAGCGGATTCTGTAAGCTCAACACCTTCTCGACGTGAAGGCCAATGGCCCCTGTCTTCACGCAGCCGGACAAGAGAGAAAGACATAAAAACAGCGTCACGATCAAAAGCCGTGTGGTCGTGGAAAATAGCATTAGGCCCCAATGGATTATTTTACCTTACCCAT
>CAZRDG010000001.1:0-29200 GCA_964598775.1 uncultured Lacinutrix sp. | reverse complement strand
GTCAGTATAATTTTTCAAATAAACTGACGATATTTATTTAAATTTTATATAATAAAGTATTATATTATAAGGATTTTTAAAAATTATAATGACGATATAATGAATTATATAAGTGATATTTCCTTAAGCTTCACAACTGAAGAGCAACAACGATTTATCAATTATTTAAGGCAAAAGAATAAACGTAAAGACATTAAAAATATTCAGTTGTTTAAACTATTAGTGAAAAATGAACTGACTTCAAAAGAAATTAGTTCTAGACTATATAGTTCTAATAAGCCAAATGCCTATCATGCATTAAGAAAGAGACTTTATCAATCTCTTATTGAATTTATTGCAAATATGACCCTTGAAGAAGTTAATTCAATTGACATACAAATCATAAAATACATATTAGCAGCTCGAATATTTTTGCAAAAAGGTCAATATAAAGTTGCTTATCATATATTAAATAAGGCTGAAGCTCTCGCTAATGAACATTATTTATTCACTTTGCTAAGTGAAATTTATCACACTCAAATTCAATACAGCTATTCATATAATCAACATAATATTGATAATCTGATTTATAAGTTTCAATTAAACCAGAAAAACCATCATTTAGAAAATCAACTTAATATTGTCTATGCAAAAATAAGACAAACCCTGAATGAAATTAGCTTTCAAGGTGAAGTGGTTGATTTTCAAAATATTCTTAATAACACACTAACCGAATATAATATTGATTTAAATGAAGCTTTATCTTTTAAATCAATATATCAATTAATGACGATAGTCAGTATTTCAGCATTCGTAACTAATGATTACTTAAAAATAGAGCCTTTTTTACTGAATACTTACAAATCTATCAGAACACATAGTCATAAAGACAAACAATTATATTACCATATACATGTTGTTTATCTCATAGCAAATACACTTTTCCGGAATAAAAAATTTCAAGAATCTTTAAGTTACTTGGAGCACATGGAAAATTTAATGATTGAGAAAAAAAAGAAGCATTTTAATACCTTTAAATTAAAATATAATCTTCTTCTTGGCTTAAATTTAAATTACACAAATAAACAACCACAAGCTATTGAAACTCTTGAACCAATATCTGATCTAAACCATCAAGATATAGAAATTTTATTCAATATTAAGCTAAGTTTAATAACGTTTTATTTTCAGCAACAAAATTACAAAAGGGCACATACCCAATTTTCTAAACTGTATCATACAGATCAATGGTATATCAAAAAAGTTGGCATTGAATGGGTAATTAAAAAAAACTTAATTGAAATACTATTACATATTGAACTTAAAAATATTGATCTTGTAGAATCTCGGATAGCAAGCTTTAAAAGAAGTTACTTTAAATATTTAAAAAAAAATAAACAAGATCGAGTTATCACCTATCTCTTGATAATTGAAACCTTTTATAAAACTCCTGAAAAAACATTAGAAACTAAATTCAAATCACACATAGAGACTTCCTTTGAATGGATTGGTCCAATAAAAGAGGATATCTTTGTTATAAGCTTTTACGCTTGGTTAAAAAGTAAAATAGATAATGAAGATTTATATCTTACAACATTGGACCTAATCAATAAGTCCAAAGCAATGAATTAAGACATGAAAATTACAATAAAACAAATCAAATATTGAGCATATAACTTAAAGGCTTTCATAAATCAACTTAGCAACTTTGTCACTCGCTCCTTTGCCTCCCAAGGCCTTTTCCAGTTCATAATAATGCATGAAGAATTTTGTGCGTTCAAAAGTATCCAAAATCCTTGTCAGTTCTTTTTTAAGATTTTTGGTGTTGAAATCGTCTTGAATCAATTCAGTGACTACTTCCTTATCCATAATTAGGTTAACCAGTGAAATATATTTGATATGCTTCACTAAACGCTTTCCAATTTGGTAGGATAGCCAACTTCCTTTATAACAAACAACTTCAGGCACCTTAAATAATGCTGTTTCTAGAGTAGCGGTTCCCGAAGTTACCAAGGCTGCACTAGAGACACTAAGTAAATCATAAGTTCTATTACTTACAAAATGCACATTCGGATTTGTAATAAATTCCTCATAAAAACTATAGTCCTGACTGGGTGCACCTGCAATTACAAATTGATAATCTGAAAAATCATTTACGACACTAAGCATTGTGCTTAGCATTTTTCTAATTTCTTGCTTTCTACTTCCTGGTAATAATGCAATAATAGGTTTTTCAGATAGTTCGTGTGAAGCCCTAAATTCATACTCGTCAATTTGATTGCGTTTAGAGATAGCATCAATTAATGGATGACCAACAAAATGTACAGGATAATTATGTTTCTCTTCGTAAAATTTTTTCTCAAAGGGCAGTATCACATACATTTGATCTACATCACGCTTTATGGCATCGATTCGGTTTTCTTTCCATGCCCAAATTTGAGGTGAAATGTAATAATGGGTTTTAAATCCTTTTTGTTTAGCCCATTTCGCTATACGTAAATTAAATCCAGGATAATCAATAAATACAATAACATCTGGATGATAACTTTCTATATCATTCCTGCAGAATTTGAGGTTTTTGGAAATTGTTCGTAAGTTCATAACCACTTCCAAAAATCCCATAAAAGCCAAATCTTTGTAGTGCTTAACTAAAGAATTGCTAACATCTTGCATTAAATCGCCTCCCCAAAATCTAAATTCAGCATTTAAATCTTGTTTGATTAATGCTTTCATTAGGTTGGAACCATGTAAGTCTCCAGAGGCTTCGCCTGCAATGATGTAGTATTTCAAAAAATTTATATTTAATTAAAATTTAATAAAAAGGTGAAAACAGCCACTAATATAGTGGCCAACAAGACGCCTCGAGCGCGATAATCTTGCTTTTTCTTTATAAAGATAAAGAAAGCTATCAGATTTAACACAGCACCTAAGCTAATTAGTTTACCGAGAAAACCTTCAGCTGCAGCTGATTTTAAAACCATTATAAAATCCTCACCTTTTCCTAATAAAGTTGCCGAGAGAAACAGTCCCAAGGCATTTGCAAGTAAGCCTACTATTAATCCAATTAATACTTCCTTTCTAACCATTTAATAACCATGAATTTAATTCTTGAATACTTTGATAAGCCGTTAAATCAAACTGAACAGGCACAACTGAAACGTAATTGTTCTCTAAAGCCCATTCGTCTGTATCTTGGCCTTTATCAAAATTAACAAATTTACCTGTAAGCCAATAATAGTCTTGCCCTGAAGGGCTTTGCCTTTTATCAAACTCTTCAACCCAATTGCCTTTTGCTTGTCTGCAAATTTTAATGCCTTTAATATCTTTCTTCGTTTTAGCCTTAGGGAAATTGACATTTAAAACCACACCTTTTGATAATCCATTTTTTAAGACTGACAATGTTATTTTTTTAATGTAATCTTCAAGCACTTCAAAATTGGCATCCCAGTTATAATCTAAAAGTGAAAATCCAATGGCAGGAATACCTTCAATCCCAGCTTCAATAGCAGCACTCATAGTGCCAGAATAAATAACATTAATTGAGGAGTTTGAACCATGGTTTACACCTGAAACACATAAATCTGGCGTTTGTTTGAGAATTTCATGCCTTGCCAATTTTACGCAGTCAGCAGGAGTTCCCGACGTACTGTATTCTGTCTGTGGTCCATCATCAATTTTTTCTTTTTTACAGTGCAAGGTATTATTCACAGTGATAGCATGTCCCATTCCGCTTTGTGGACTATCTGGAGCCACGACAACGACATCTCCAATAGTATTCATGACTTTAATTAAAGTTCGAATTCCAGGTGCAGTAATACCATCATCGTTTGTAACTAATATTAAAGGTTTTTTAGTCATTTATTGTCATTTTTAAACACTTACAAAAGTAACCAAATTCATATTTAATTCGGTATTTTATCGTGTTTAACAAAAAATTAGTATGAGAACTTAATATTGGCATAATTTTTTCTTTAATTTAGTCAAAAATAAGCCCAATAAAATGAAAAGGAATATTAACATACTTTTATTAACGCTACTTCTAGCCTTTGCCTCATGTAGTTTTACAACTAAAACTTTTGAAGAGTCTGATGACAAAGATAAACTCTTGGTACAACTCATTACTTACGTTTTAGAACAAGGCCATTTTGAGCCAAAAGACATGAACGACGAGTTCTCCCAACATGTGTTTGATGATTATTTAAATCAATTAGATCCTTTTAAAAGGTACTTCTACGAAAGTGATATTAAAGAGTTTTCGGCATACAAAAATGAATTAGATAACCAATTAATGGAATACGATTTATCTTTTTTCAACCTAACACACGAACGATTGATTCAACGTATGGAAGAATCCAAGTTAATGTACAAGGAAGTGTTAGAACAGCCATTTAATTTTAACGATAATGAAGCGTTTGATACCGACTATGAAAAAGCTGGTTATGTTAATTCTAAAAAGGAAATGAAAGAACGTTGGAGGCAACAACTTAAATTTTCTGCTATTGCAAATTACCACGATTTAATAAAGACTCAAGAAGCAGAAGCAAAAAGGGTTAAAGAAATTGAATTGTTGAGTGATGCTGAAAAAGAAAAAGCCTTTAATAAGGAAATGAGTGATTTTAAAATGAAATCAGATGCAGAGTTAGAAGCTGAAGCACGTCAGGCAACTTTAAACTCACTTAATGAACTGTATAACTTTATTGATGACAGAGAGCGTAAAGATTGGTTTGCAGTCTATATGAATGCCATTGTTGTAGAGTTTGATCCTCATACTTACTATTTTGCACCTGAAGCTAAAGATCGTTTTGATGTAGATATGTCTGGAAATTATGAAGGTATTGGAGCCAGATTACAAAAGAAAATGGACTACATAACCATTGTTGAAGTAATTTCAGGTGGTTCGGCATGGAGACAAAATAAGCTTGAAGTAGGCGATGTCATTTTAAAAGTAAGACAAGAAGATGAAGACGAAGCTGTGAACGTGGTTGGTATGAGAACTGACGACGCAGTTAAACTCATAAAAGGCCCAAAAGGAACCAATGTCATACTCACTTTGAAAAAAGTTGATGGTAATATTGTAGATCTTTCTATTCCGAGAGACGTTATTGAATTGGAAGAAACCTATGCAAAATCATCTTATGTAGAAAAAGAAGGCAAAACCTTTGGTGTGATTAACTTACCAAAATTCTATGCTGATTTTGATGATTACAACAAGCGAAATGCTGCAAGCGATATTAAAAAAGAAATTGAGCGATTAAAAGCCGAAGGTATGGAAGGCTTAGTTCTCGATCTTAGAAATAATGGAGGTGGTTCTCTAAAAACAGTAGTTGATATGGCTGGATTATTCATTAAAGATGGTCCAATTGTACAAGTGCGCTCAACTGGTGAGCCTCAAGAAGTATTACAAGATAGAGATCGTTCTATTGCTTGGGATGGACCACTTGTTATTTTAGTAAATGAACTATCAGCATCAGCATCCGAAATTTTAGCAGCTGCAATGCAAGACTACAAGCGTGCTATCGTTATTGGAAGCAAGCAAACCTATGGTAAAGGAACAGTTCAAATTGTGTTAGATTTAAACCGAATGGTGCGTAATAACACCAATGGTGATATGGGGGCCTTAAAGTTCACTACTCAAAAATTTTACAGAATTAATGGTGGTTCAACACAATTGGAAGGCGTAAAAAGTGATGTGGTTGTACCAGATCGTTATAGTTATATCGACATAGGAGAGCGTGATCAAGAAAACCCTTTAGCTTGGGATAAAATTGCTCCTGCAGAATATACTATTTGGGACAGCTATTTTGATTACGATGCCACCATTGAAAAAAGCAAAGAGCGTATGCAAAATAGTGAACAGCTTAAGCTTATTGATGAAAATGCAAAGTGGATTAAAACTATAAGAGATCGTAATGTATTCTCACTAAATTATGAAGATTACAGAAAAAAATTGGAAGCCAATGAAGAAGAAGCAAAACGCTTTGATAAAATCTCTGAATACACGACCAATTTAACGTTCAAATCATTGCCTTACGAAAATGTATTGGTTGAGAAAGACTCCGTTCTGAAAATGAAAAGAGACAGATGGCATGAAAGTTTAGCCAAAGATGTTTATATAGAAGAGGCTCTTAATGTATTGAATGATTTAAAAATGACCTATGGCATTAAAAAAGTAGCAACTGTAAAAGACTAATACTAAATGAGTAACACAAGTAGCTCATTAACACACTTAGCGCTTCAAAAGTTTAAAAAAAACTTTTGGGGCGTTTTTAGTTTTTGGTTTATTGTTTTTGTTGGGCTCATTTCTATTTTTGCTTATGTTATTGCTCCAGATAACTCACAGCATGCAAATCAAATGCATATTTCTATTCATTCCAAAAAACCAGGATTTAAAGTAACATTACTGTCTATTCCTTCATCTCAGTCGAATGAGCAAAACTGGTTAGATAAAGTATTCTTCGGTGTGAAAAATGAAATTACTGAAATTCCTATTTCGGAATACAGAATAGAAAACGAAAAGTTAATTTATACAGAATACACGACTGACGGATTGGAAGGAATCACCAAATCATTACTCATTAATCAGTTTCCTAATAATGATTATGCAAGTTATATTAACGAAAAAACCTTCCTCTTTGGGACAGACAAATATGGTCGTGATATGCTAAGCAGAGTTCTGGTAGGAGCGCGAATATCATTCTTTATAGGCTTCGTCGCTGTATTCATTTCATTGATTATAGGAATTACACTTGGCAGTATTGCTGGTTATTTTGGTGGTAAAATTGATGCTGTCATTATGTGGCTCATTAATGTCACTTGGTCTATACCAACCTTATTATTAGTCATTGCCATAACTTTAGCTTTGGGTAAAGGGTTTTGGCAAGTATTTATTGCAGTTGGACTCACCATGTGGGTTGAAGTAGCTAGAGTAGTTAGAGGGCAAATAATAAGCGTAAAAGAAATACAATATGTAACAGCTGCTCGTGCTTTAGGATTTAATGATTTTAGAATTATCACAAAACATATTTTACCAAATATTATGGCTCCAGTCATAGTCATTTCTGCTGCTAATTTTGCTGCTGCCATATTGATTGAAAGTGGGTTAAGCTTTTTAGGTATCGGTGCACAACCACCTATGGCAAGTTGGGGAGCGATGATTAAAGATCATTATAACTACATTATTCTTGGCAAACCTTATTTAGCTATCATTCCTGGATTATGCATCATGAGTTTAGTCATGGCATTTATGCTTATTGGGAATACATTACGTGATGCATTGGATGTAAAAAGTTAAAATAAAAAAGCAACTCATTTGAGTTGCTTTTTTCAAAGTTTAGTTTTCCATTCCTGGAGGATATTTCTCCATGATTTTCATAACAAATTCTTTTATGCGTTCTTCCTTTCGGCTCATATCTTGGCTAATGTAACCTCTGCCAATACCTTGCCAGACCAATTCTTTTTTCTTAGCATCTATTAAATCAATATAAAGAGACCCTTCTGTTCTAGTTGATACAGATTGGTTATTCCAGCCCCAACCAGGACCAAAACCACCCCATGGACCGAAGCCTCCCCAGCCCCAACCCCAGCCGCCAAATCCCCAGGTGTTGTTGTATACGTTTACACGTTCTTGAGATTTAGTAAAAATACTCACTAGCAAATCTGGAGTTTCAGATTTAGTGAATCCTTTTGCTATCATTTCTGTTTCAATGGCTCGAAGAATCCTGCGTTTATCTAAGTCACTAATTTCGGCCTTATCAATTCCTGTCTTGTAAAACGCAAACGTTTTGTAAGAATTAAAGTCGGCTTCTCTATCAAAATCTGATGCAACTCTAACTGATGTACATGATGTCATAAAAAAAGTAATCATCAGAATAGGCAATACTCTAAATAAATGTTTCATAGCTTTATTTATTAATGGTTATAATGTATTCAATAAATTATCATCAACATTGTTTGGCATGGTAATCTGTAAATTCTGTTCCACCTCCATCGCGCGTTTTATTGTAAAATTAGCTTCTTCATTTCTAGCCCAACTTCGTCTAGCAATTCCGTTGTTAACATCCCAAAACAACATGGATTTTAAGCGACGTTCTGCGTCATTACTACCATCAAGAACCATACCAAATCCACCGTTGACAACTTCGCCCCAACCAACGCCTCCACCATTGTGAATGCTCACCCAAGTGGCTCCTCTAAAGCTATCTCCTATCACATTATGTATTGCCATATCAGCAGTAAAACGGGAACCATCATAAATGTTACTCGTTTCTCTATAAGGCGAATCAGTCCCTGAAACGTCGTGATGATCACGACCCAAAACCACGTATCCAATTTCTCTATTTGCAATGGCATCATTAAATGCTTTTGCTATTTTCATTCGGCCTTCAGCATCAGCATATAATATTCTAGCTTGTGAACCAACTACTAATTTATTTTCTTGCGCACCTTTAATCCATTGAATGTTATCAGCCATTTGCTGTTGTATTTCTTTTGGAGAATTTGCTTTTATATCTTCTAAAATTTTACAAGCTATAGCATCCGTCTTTTCTAAATCTTCAGGTTTTCCCGATGCACAAACCCAGCGGAATGGACCAAAACCATAATCAAAGCACATTGGCCCCATGATGTCTTGTACGTAAGAAGGGTATTTAAACTCTCTGCCTAAAGTTGGATTATCAGACATCACATCAGCTCCAGCACGAGATGCTTCCAGTAAAAATGCATTTCCATAATCAAAAAAGTAAGTGCCTTTTGCCGTGTGCTTGTTAATAGCTTCAGCTTGTCTGCGTAAACTCGCTTGTACTTTTTCTTTAAACAATTCAGGATGATTTGCCATCATTTCGTTAGCATCTTCAAAGGACAAACCAACTGGATAATAACCTCCAGCCCAAGGATTATGTAGTGAGGTTTGATCACTACCTAAATCGATATGAATATTTGATTTATCAAATGTTTCCCATACATCAACAACGTTACCTAAATAGGCGAGTGAAACCGTTTCCTTATTCGTTTTAGCTTTTTTAACACGTGCAACCAAGGCATCTAAATCAGTAATTTTTTCATCAATCCAACCTTGATCTAATCTTACTTGAGTGATTTTAGGATTCACCTCAGCACAAACTGTAATACAACCAGCAATATTTCCAGCTTTTGGTTGTGCGCCAGACATCCCTCCTAATCCAGAAGTGACAAACAAATTTCCTTTTGGTTCTTTCTTGATTTTTCTAAAACCATTAAGAACAGTAATAGTAGTACCATGAACGATACCTTGAGGACCAATATACATATAACTTCCAGCAGTCATTTGCCCATATTGCGTAACGCCAAGGGCATTGAATTTTTCCCAATCGTCAGGTTTTGAGTAATTAGGAATCATCATCCCATTAGTAACCACAACTCTTGGAGCATCTTTATGACTTGGAAACAAACCCATTGGATGACCAGAATACATCACCAAAGTTTGCTCATTGGTCATTTCAGCTAGATATTTCATTGTAAGTCTATACTGTGCCCAATTTTGAAATACAGCTCCATTTCCGCCATACGTAATGAGTTCATGAGGATGCTGAGCCACTGCATAATCTAAATTATTCTGTATCATAAGCATAATAGCCGCTGCTTGCTTAGATTTTGCAGGGTAGTCATCAATAGGTCGTGCATACATTTTATAATCTGGACGAAATCTGTACATATAAATTCGTCCATAAGATTCTAGCTCATTCTTGAATTCCGGAAGTAATTCAGCGTGATGCTTTGGCTCAAAATAGCGCAAGGCATTTCTAAGCGCAAGCCTTTGTTCTTCAGGGCTTAATATAGCCTTCCTTTTTGGTGCATGATTTATTGTAACATCATATGGTTTTGCATTTGGAAGCTGAGAAGGGATTCCTTCTAAAATTTGTTCTTTAAATGTCATTGTAGCAGTTTGCATTAGTTGCTATTAATTTTACTTTTATTAAAACCATAAGGACAATGCCTACAGTTACTTTCACAACAATACCCGCGTTTTAAATGATATTGCTCAGTAAAAACCTTATAACCTTCAGGCGATAAATAATAATCTCCTTCTTCAATAGGGACAATTTTCTTCATATCTTACAAAGATAATGTAATTTGGAAAGATTTTTGAAGTGCTATAGTTATGATTTTAGTTTATAGACATATTGTTCCAAAAGGATATTTAGGGATTACACTGTTCCCCTTTGTGTTTTTAAAATCCTCTGATTTAAAGCATAGAAAATTTCTAATAAATCATGAGAACATTCATTTAAGACAACAATTGGAATTATTGGTTATTCCCTTCTATCTGATTTATTTAGTTGAATTTTTTATAAAACTTATTCAAAATAAAAATTGGAGTTTAGCTTATAAAAACATTTCGTTTGAACGAGAAGCTTATAAAAATGAAAAGAATCTTAGTTATTTAAAATCAAGATCGTTTTGGGCTTTTATTAAATATTACAATGTTAGAAAATCACTTTTTTAGTGAAGTTTTTCCCATTGTTAAGGGTTACTTTAACAATATAAGTTCCCTTGCTTAAATTCAATTGATTGTTTAAATAGTTGTTTTTATTAATTTCGGTTATTGTATTAATGAGACGTCCCTGAACATCCATTATTTTAACTGCCGTTATAAGCTGTTTACTAGAAGTTATTTTCAAGGTATTCTTAAAAGCAATGACATTAATATCGCTTTCGATTACATTTTCATTAATTCCCAATGTTTCATTTGTATATCTTAGTAAAAATCTGTTATTAAAAGTTCCTTTTTCAGAATTAAAACTATAAGGAGAAGTCCTTAAATTATGAATGATATGTGTATAGGTATCTTCAATAAAAATGTCTTGATTGTCATTTTTAAATAGTCCATCTAAAGTATTAATTGCTATTTTATAATTATCAGTCTTGGGTACAACTAATCCTAATGGAACTTTATCTTCAATAGTAAATGGGAGTGCTTTTCCTTGAATAGACATTTTATCATCACCAATTAATGAATAAAAACTTAATGCAGACCCTGCAAATTCATAACCATCATACAGTCTATCCTTGTCATCTGTTGCACCTTCAATGTAACCAACAAGTATTGAGCTTGCCAAATTATCTGATGTAATTAAATCTAACCAAATGCGATTTTTTTCAACAGGCGTATTGCTTGAGTTGGTGTCGTCATATTCTAAGTTAGGTCCATAAAAATTAGTGTTATTATAATTCTTACTCCTCATGGTATTACTAAATGAAACGTACTCATTTTGAGATGCATTATCCAACATTAATACAAAAAATGCTTGCCCTGAAGCTATATACAAATCATTTGTGCCAGGAGGATTGGAACCTGTATTATTATGTTCTATGTAATCTGATGGATTGTAATTGTATTCAAAATCATTATAAAAAGGGTCACCATTAGTAGTGTTTGGAGATGAAGCATGAGTCCATAAATAAATGGTACCATCAATATTGGGATTGTTGTTGGTAAATTGATTTGCTGAAATAGCCGAAGGGTAAGGGTTGCCTATTAAATTCCAATTGTCATCTTCAGGTGCTACCCAAACTCCATTGGAGTTGAAATACCCTATTTCACCTGGTAATAATCCGTATGTTCCTCTTTCAATTGGCACATTAGAAATTAATCCATTGTTAGGAACACCTGTAAATCTTGCTGTATTTGCAGGAGATGTAGTTTCAAGTCCTCTTACTATATAGCCTTTACCAATTGTCATATTACCCGAAACGGACTGCCAATTTCCATAGTTATTGCCAATTGTTGGAATCCATTGGTATATTAACTCAGAATCTGTTGCTGATGAAATATCTTGCACATTAAACTGAGCTAAAGGTGAAGACCAATAGACGTAATCTGTGCTACTCAAGCCGTTAACCGTACGTTCCATACTAATGTCTCCGTAGTTTTCATTAAATGCTACGTCAGTAACTTGAATTAAATTTGCGCCCGATTTTACATCCAGCACACCACCAGAATCTACGTGAATCCAATCTGTGACTGTTAAATGATTCTCTGGATATATGGTTAAACTACCAGTGCCTTTTATGGTGAGGTTTTTAGCATAACCTTCATATCCTACTGGAGGAATACCATTACTATTCGGTAACCCGCAATCATCTGGAATAATTACACAATTATCTGCATCCGGGACACCTCCAGGTAACCAATTTAAGGGATCGTCCCAATCTCTGTCAGGACTTGGATCTTTTAAATATTTCGTATTATTTGGTAGCGTAATATCTGTAGACACAGAACAACCATTATTTAATATAGCACTTGCGGTAAACGTAAAAGACGATGAACTCTGTAGTTGCGTTGGTAAAGGTTGGACATAAATGGTTGAAACAGGCGCGCTTATTCCAGAAATATATTGAGTTGTGGCTCCAGAATCAACATAAGCATCAACGGCGATGTTCCAATCGAAAACGGTATTTAAAGGTTTTTCACCAAATAATTTTACATTATCAATGGCCGCACCATCAGGCAACCAACCAATTCCAGATGCATCATCAGCCCATGAAAAATGTCTTATTCTTATTTTTAATTGTGAAACATTACTATAACCCAAGGCAAATAAGTCATACGTTTTATTACTGAAATTTGTTCCATAGCCGAAATCTTCATCCAAGCGTTCTAAAGTTGTCCAATTGGTTCCGTTATCGGCAGAGATATCGACATCAACGTATTCTTCGTAGCTTGGATCATTATAATTATCTGGAAAATATCTTGAATAAAACAGATCAAAGCTAAGTTGTAATGACGTAAAATTAGTTGTATTTACAGCATTTGAAAGTGTCAAGCTATTATCGACAGATTTTGCTGATGTCGTGCTAGAATTGATATGATCTGATGTCGCCATTGCAAATTGATTACCATTAACTCCAGAACTAATAGCTGGAGACCAAACATTTCCTGAAAAGGTATTATGTGCACTTGTTTCTATTTGCCATTGCGTTAAAGGAACTATTACTGCGGTATTTGTATCATTATTAATATTAGAAAATGTACCCAGTCCAGTTTCAAAATCTTCATCAATAAGATAAATGGTTTCTGTTTCTCCTGCAGAGGCAGATAATTCAACTATAGTATCTTCACCACAAACAACTGGAGATGATGTTGTAAAAGTTAGTGTCGGTGAAGGTAAAACGTATGCAGTTACAGGTACTCTTTGCAAAGATTCTCCATTTGCACACGCACTTGTAGCTGTTACCCAATATGTTGTTGTTGTGCTAATAGCAGGTGTTGTCCAGTTTCCAACTGAACCACTTACACCAGAAGTTCCAACAAGATTACCTCCCGTTTCACTATCGTAAATATTAAATCCTGTCACTGACTCTGCACCTGACCCCTCAAAACTTAAATTAATGTTTGGATTAGTGCCACATCCTACTCCATCATTTACACTTGTAACATAAGTATCACATTTTTCTATTACTGTAAA
Organism: uncultured Lacinutrix sp.; assembly: GCA_964598775.1. Lineage (GTDB taxonomy): Bacteria > Bacteroidota > Bacteroidia > Flavobacteriales > Flavobacteriaceae > CAJQLB01. The sequence continues at coordinate 15,779 of CAZRDG010000001.1, read as the reverse complement.
GGAGTAATCTTCGGCTTCACCAAAATAATAATCTGCTTCACCTAAATATGTTGTATTTATAAAATCTTCACAAGAGTCAAAATCATAATAAAATTCTTCATCAGGATATTCAAAAAAACCGTTTCCATTCCAATTCCAATAGTTTATACCTATTCTTATTCTTATTCTATAATCACCTGGAGCTTGGTTATCTGGAATAATAAACCCAAACTCACTACTCGTTCCAAACGAAGCTCCAGAATCATATACTTCTTCACTATTTTCAAATTGATTATTTTGATTCCAATCCACCCAAGCTTTCCATGCACCACGCGTTCCTCCAGCATCTGCAATAATATTAATACCTTCTCCTTGAGCTTGAATGGCTTTTGGTTCTGAAGTCCAATCTTGATAACCATCACTACTACCATAACTTGAATTTAATTTACTAACATCATTCAAAGTACCCACAAATTGAACATTATTAATATAACAAGTGTCTGCCCAAGTGGTTGAAGGGTTGCAATAACCTGAATTAGACCCTTTAATTACAATATCATCTATTACTAAACTTGGATTTGATCCAATACTATTATCATTGGTCCAATAAAATCCAAGATAAAATTGTTGTCCATCTAATTCAGAAATACCTAAATCTATAATATTTTGCGTGGTGTTTTGTCCTTCAAGATATATGACATTTGTAAAACTATACCAGTTAACACCATCTGTAGAATACACAGCAAATCCGTAATCATAACCAATTTCACCTTGGCACATCCAATTAAAATCTATAGTTAAAGAGGTGTAAGAAGTTGCATCAATCAGAGAAGTGTAATAGGCAATGTTTGCTGCGGCGTTATTTCTATTATACCTAGGTTTTGTTCCTCCTCCAGTATAAGGAGAATTTCTACTAATAGCCAAGGCGTAATTCCCGGAAGGAACATCAGCTGCAGTATTATCAAAAATCCACCATCTGTTGTTATTTCCTTGAATATTAATATTACTCCATCCCAGGTAATTAGAAGTATTTAAATTGCTTTGCGAGACTGAAGCAGTCTCAAAGTCTTCTTGAAAAATAATGGTTTGACCATTAATCAAGGTATTCGATAAAAAGGAAAAGTAACAAACTATTAAAAATATTAATCTTATATATTTTAATAATATGATACGTCTTACCTTTGAAAAAAATTGCGCAGTCACTTTTTTCATTGGGTTAATTTGTAGGCAAATATAACAAAAGAATAATCGAAAACAAGTTTAAGTGCAATTTTTATCGATGAAATGCGCTTTTTGATTATACTTTCATTTTAATATTATTACCTTATTTACTTTTATCATGAAGATTGAGAATGAAAAATTGAACTTTTATAATATCCACAATGTTCTGTTTTATATGAAACGAGAAGATAAAATACATCCCATTATTTCGGGAAATAAATACAGAAAATTGAAGTACAACATTTTAGAAGCTCAAAATCAGAATTCTAAAACTTTATTAACCTTTGGAGGAGCTTACTCAAATCATATAGCTGCTGTTGCATCAGCAGGTAAAGAATTTGGATTTAAAACTATTGGAGTGATTAGAGGCGAAGAATTAGCCTGTAAAATTTCAGAAAACCCAACCTTATCATTTGCGCAAAATTGTGGCATGCAATTTAAGTTTATTTCCAGAGAAGTCTATAGAACAAAAACGACTTTAAGTTTTTTAAATACTTTAAAAAATGAGTTGGGCAACTTTTATTTGATTCCTGAAGGAGGAACAAATGAACTCGCTACGAAAGGTTGTGAAGAAATTTTAATCGAAGAGGACAAAACGTTTGATATAATTTGCAGTCCAGTAGGAACTGGTGGCACAATTTCCGGTATAATCAATGCTTCTCAACCTCATCAAAAAATATTAGGATTTCCTGCACTGAAAGGTGATTTTTTACAAAAGGAAATTGGTAAATTTACATCGAAATCTAATTGGGAACTTGTCACTGATTATCATTTCGGTGGTTATGCTAAAATAAATAGCACGCTGGTTGAGTTTATTAATAGATTTAAGCAAGAATACAACATTCCACTAGACCCAATTTATACTGGAAAAATGATGTTTGGTATTTTTGATCTAATTAAAAAAGGATACTTTAAAAAAGGGGCAAAAATATTAGCCATTCATACAGGAGGTTTACAAGGTATAGATGGGATGAATATTAAATTAAAACAAAAAAATCTGCCTTTAATAGCACAATAATGAGAAAAATAATAGTTGTTAGTTTACTGTTTATGGTATGTGTTGGATGTGGTTCAAGAAAGAAAATCATTACAAAAAAATCCCATCAACCTAAAGAAGTTCTTACCAATAATGACAATCAAATAGATAAACCCATAACGAATGATGTTGAAATAATTAACAACCCTTCAATTGATAATCCTGTTATAAGCAGCACTTCACAGTACATTGACGTTTATAAGGATATTGCCATGAAGGAAATGATTAGTTATGGCATTCCTGCCAGTATTACCTTAGCTCAAGGGATTTTGGAGTCTGGTTCAGGAAAAGGTCGTTTGGCTGCTGAAGCGAATAATCATTTTGGGATTAAATGCCATGATTGGACTGGCGATAAAATTTACCACGATGACGATGAGCGCCAAGAATGTTTTAGAAAATACATTTCTGCAGAAACCTCATTTAGAGATCATTCAGAATTTCTAGTCAATAGAAAACGCTACGCTAAATTATTCGAACTTAAAAAATCCGATTATAAGAATTGGGCCAAAGAACTCAGAAAAGCAGGATATGCTACAGATAGAAAATATCCTGAAAAACTTATTGGTTTGATAGACCGCTATGAGCTTCATCAATATGATAAAATGGTTTTAGGAAACGACTATGAAATTATTGTTGACACAGAGCCTGAAGTTGATATGAAGCATACTGTCGCAAAGGGAGATACCTTATATTCAATCTCCAGAAAATATGGTTTAAGCGTTTCTGAACTTCAAAAACTTAATAATTTAAAAGACAACACCATAAGTATTGGTCAAACGTTAAAAGTAAAATCTAATTAATAGTTTAGAAATGAATTGAAAAAAGAGGAAACTACTGTAAACAATAATTTCCTCCAAAAAAATCAAACTAATCAATCAACTCTTAATGTCTTTGCTTACCTTTTTCACCTTGCTTTTTACGCATTTTGGTTCGTTGTTTCCCCTTCATTGCGTTTCCACGTTCCCACTTTTCAAACTGCTCAGTACTTAAAATGTTTTTCATTTTGCTTTTCAAGGCAATTCTAGAATCTAGCTGTTCATTAGCTCGATTAAAACGATCTTCTTTAGAAGGTTTTTCCCCACCTTCTTCATGCATTTTCTTACGTGCTTCCATTTTCGATTTACGTGCTTTAGCTTGTTCTAAATGAATAGCTTGAATTTGCTTTTGCTGGGCATCAGTTAAGTCTAAATGCAAAGTCATTTTTTTGGTTTGCAATGTGGCAACTTCTTCAGGTGAAAAATCTTTAAACTGTTGAACTCGCTCATGCTCTCCTTTGTTTTGTCTCTCTCTTTTACCTTCTTGAGCCGTTGCATTTACTGTAATTAGTGCAATGGCAATTAATAATAACTTTTTCATTTTTTAATTGTTTTGATCTTAAGACTAGAGTAACATACAGAAGTTTAATACCACAGATCAATTTAACGCGTAATTAACATTTATAACGAAGTCAGATTGATTAAAAAAAATAAAACAAAAAATTTATGAATTGATATTAAGCATAAATATTTATTTTAGAGCCATGAGAAGACTACTACTCTTGTGCCTCATTCTTATTTCTTTCTCGTCTTGTAAATCTACAAGGCATACTAAAGTTATCACTGAAAAAACTGAATCAAGAAAAACTGTTGAAGCCTCAGAGACTAACTTTATTGCGACTAACATTGTAGATTATGCACAACAATTTGAAGGTGTTAAGTACAAATATGGTGGTACAACCAAAAAAGGCATGGACTGCTCAGGGTTAATTCACACGACTTACAAAAGTGAAAATGTATTATTACCAAGAACTACTAACGATTTATCTAAAACAGGTGATTGGATTGATTTAAAAGAAGTGCAAAAAGGCGACTTACTATTTTTTGCAACTCGGAAAAACAGTCGGAAAGTAAACCATGTCGGGATAGTCACAGACGTGATTAATGACGATGTTGAATTTATTCATGCCTCAACCAGTAAAGGTGTCATGTATTCTAAACTTAAAGAGCGCTATTGGTACTTTGCATTTGTACAAGCACGACGAGTTTTATAAATTTTTATTATCTTAATACCCTCTAAACAAGCATAATAAATAGTTTAACTCTCCCTAAACTTAATTATTGCAAAAGTTTCTATTGATTTATTTTCAACTAAATGAAGTTGCTCAATTTTGCAATTATCAAACTTTCAATATGCCTTATTATAGGTATACTTATAGGTTTTTTGTTCCCAATTAATCTTAAAAACACCTTATACATTTCAGGGGTTTCTCTTTTAATTTTCGGTATTGCGTTCTTTGCTTTGAAAAATAGTTACAAGTATATCTTTTGGTTCGGAATCTGCTCTTATTTATGCATGATTTCAATTGGCATACTCAACATTAGGTTGCATGATGCAACGAAATTTAAGAGTCATTTCACGAATGAAATAATTTTAACAGATTCGATAAGACATACCATAACTTTTAGAATTCGAGAAATTTTAAAATCCAGCGTTTATCATGAAAAATATGTTATTGATGTATTAGAAATTGATGCAAAAAAGGTTTCAGGCAAATCACTGCTAAACGTTCAAAAAGATTCCACAAAACCACAACTCAAAGTTGATAATATATTCAGTTCAATAACTCAATTTAATGTACTTTACTCTCCATTGAATCCTTATCAGTTTGATTATAAGAATTATTTAAAAAAACAGAACATCTATCATCAACTATACTCAACAAACAATGAGTTACTGGAAGTTTCAAAGCACAAACATACCATCTATGGTTATGCAGCCAGATTGAGGGAACATATTCAATTGAAATTAAAAGAATACAAGTTTAGCCATAATGAATATGCCATAATTAGTGCACTTCTTTTGGGCCAACGTCAAGACATTTCAAAAGAAATTTATGAAAGTTACTCACAAGCTGGAGCAATACATATTTTGGCTGTATCTGGATTGCATATAGGTATTGTTTTATTGTTACTAAACTACCTTTTGAAACCTTTAGAATATTTAAACCAAGGGAAATATCTTAAAATAGTTGTTATAGTCATTTTACTTTGGTGCTTTGCTATTGTTGCTGGTTTATCAGCCTCAGTTACAAGAGCAGTGACCATGTTTACAATTATTGCCATAGCAATGCACTTAAAACGACCTAGCAACATTTATAACACCTTAGCTATTTCTGCCTTTATCTTATTGCTTTTTAAACCTAATTTCTTGTTCGATGTTGGTTTTCAATTAAGTTATTTAGCTGTAATGGCTATAGTCTCCATACAGCCTTTACTTAATAAGCTTTATCTTCCGAAATACAAAATCGATGATTTTTTCTGGAAGATTCTCACCGTGACTTTAGCTGCGCAATTTGGAGTTATTCCCTTAAGTCTTTACTATTTTCATCAATTTCCAGGTCTTTTCTTTTTGTCAAACTTGGTTATTATTCCATTTCTGGGAGTCATTTTAGGTTTAGGAATAATAATAATCATACTTGCTTCATTCAATAGTCTGCCATCTTTTTTGGCCGACTTTTATTCATTGATTATTTCAACCATGAATAGTTATGTCCAATGGATTTCAAATCAAGAAGATTTCTTACTTCAAAACATTCCGTTTAATCTAACTCAAGTTATGTTGAGCTATTTGCTGATTGTATCAATACTAACGACGATGATAAAAAAGTCCTTTAAAAGCTTAGGGTTGTTATTGCTCATTATCATTATTGGCCAGCTTTACTACATTTACAATTCACATAGAATTGAGAATCAAGAATTTATCATTTTTCATAAAGCTAGGCATACTATGCTCGGATTAAAAGTTTGCGATACCCTTAACGTACATCACAATTTAAATGACTCAATTTTAATTCTTGATAAGACAATCACCAATTACAAAGTAGGATCTCATATTAACACCATTCATTTTGATACACTTCAGAATGTCTATCAAATAGATAATAAAGTGCTTTTAGTCATTGATAGTTTAGGTGTTTACAAATCTCTCTCGTTTAAACCTGATTTTGTCTTGTTACGAAATTCCCCAAAAATAAATCTAAATCGCCTTATAGATAGTTTACAACCAAAACTCATTATTTGTGATGGCAGTAATTACACAAGTTATCAGGACAGATGGCAATTAACTTGTAAAGCAAAAAAAATCCCTTTCCACAAAACCAGTGAAAAGGGAGCTTTTATATTTAAGTACTAAATTATTTTTGTACAAATTCAGGTTTAAAAGCTTTGTAATATTCATTGAAAGCTTCTTGAGTTTTCATATCCTTATGGTCGTCGTTTTTGAACATTTTCAAGTACAATTCTAATTGCTGTGGTGTTTTATAACCTCTTAATGGAAAAATAAAACCGCCTTGTTCGTCAATAAATACCATTGTTGGATATGCATTTACTTTAAAATATCGAGTTAAGTCATGAGGACTATTTCTTCTATTGGCTAAGGCTGGATTATAACCAGCATTTTTAAACTCCTTACCATTAAATTTTATAACATCGTTACCTTCGCCATTAAACTTAACAGCATAGTAATGCTTATTAACATAATCGGCGACATCTTTATTTTGAAAGGTATTTTTGTCAAGTAATTTGCAAGGTCCACACCAATTGGTGTAAACATCCATCATGATTTTTTTAGGATTTTTCTTTTGCATAGCAACAGCTTCTTCAAGTGTCATCCAATTGATTTCTTGTGCACTTATAAAGCCAGTAAAGGCTAATGCAAGTATGAATAAGTATGTTCTCATTTCTTTGGGCTTTTGTTCAACTTAGGGCGAAATGTATGCCAAAATACAAAAAAACGCCCCAAAGTGGAGCGTTTTACGTTTATTTTAACGAATTTATCGTTTATCTGACACCATGCATGCGTTTTCTGATCACAGGTTGCATCACCATTGAGAATACACCTAAAATAGCTGCAATTAGAGTTAACATCCAGAAAAAGTAACTGATGCCTTTTTCGTCTGCAATTTTATCAACATTTTCACCAAAGACACCTGCTAATTTCATTCCTATTGCAACCGCTAAATAATATACTCCAAACATAAAAGCAATCATTCTAGCTGGTGATAACTTACTCACCAATGACAACGCAACTGGAGAAATACATAGTTCACCAAGTGTATGAAACAGATAAACAAGAATGAGCCAAATCATACTTACAGAAGCAGTTTTCGCTCCTGCATCAATACCACCAGCACCAAAGGCCACACAAGCCATTCCTAAAGCTAATAAGAACATTCCAATGGCATACTTCATATTGGCTGTTGGATTATATTTACTTTCCCACCATTTCGAAAATAATGGTGCAAACGTAATGATATAAAGTGAATTCAATACACCAAACCACGACGCTGGAACTTCAGTCAAAGGCTCTAAACTTTCTTCAATCAATAAAAACTCTCTGAATCCATCTGACAATTCAACAAATCCTGCCTTATACCACTCATTGGTAAGCATCCATAAAGTGATAATCCAAATAATCACAAAACTTATTGCCAAAATAACATTGGCCAAACCGTATTTTTTAAAGGTTTGTTTAAACAGCTGCAATAATACCCAGTTGATAATTGCCAAAGGAACAATGGCAACTAAAGAATTAACTATTAAAAATGTTAAACTTGCATTCCCTGTTAGTACTCTATTAGTATAATCGCTTGCAAAAATTGTTAGTGTTCCTGGTGCTTGTTCAAAAATCCCCCAGAAAAATATAATTAAGAAGCAAAAGAAAGCAATAGCTATCATTTTATCTCTTGTGATTTTTGAATATTGAGTTAATCTGTAAACCAATAAAACAATAAACATGGCAAAGGCTGATAGAATAGCGATATCATTTCCACCAATGCCACCTATTTCAAATCGAAACATATTAAAGCTATCACCAGATATTTTAGACGCAGGTGAATTAATTAACCACAATAATCCTAATAAACAGGATAAGGCTACTAACACCTTTTGCCAAGTGGTAAATGGATTTCTTTTATCTGTGTCATTTTGTAATTGAGCAGCTTTAGATTCAGCCGTAGGTTTTAGACCTATATTTCCAAAAATATTTTGAGAAAACCAAAATTGAAGTAATCCAAATAGCATGAAAATTCCAGCCAATCCGAATCCTATACTCCAACCAACTTTTTCACCCAAATAACCACATAGCAAAATACCTAAAAATGCACCAGCATTAACTCCCATGTAAAAAATGGTATAAGCACCATCTTTTTTATGCTCGTGGTTTTTATACATTTCAGAAATAATTGAAGTCATATTTGGCTTAAAGAAACCACTTCCAAACACCAATAGTGTAAGTCCAGTATAAATAAAGAATTGAGTTTCTAATGCCATGCAAGCATGACCTAAAGTCATGAGTAAGGCACCGACAGCAACTGCATAGCGATAGCCAATAATCTTATCGGCAAAATAGCCTCCGAGCATCGTAGATAAATACACTAAACCAGTATATGTTCCAAATAAAGCTAAGGCATGTTCTCTTGGCCAGCCCCAACCTTCGTCCATAATAGAAGCTGTAAAAAATAACACTAGCAAGGCACGCATTCCGTAATAAGAAAATCGTTCCCACATTTCGGTAAAAAACAGTACAAATAATCCTGATGGATGACCTAAAACTGTGCTCTTAAAAAACTGTTCTGTTGAAGTATCACTCATGATGCTTTTATTTAGATTAGTTATCAGCTAACTCAAAGCCTTCAGCTTCTTCATTCATGGTTCTTTCATTATCTTCTGCACCATGAGTTAACGCCTCTAATTTCTTTCTAAATAACATGACTAATCCTCCAAAAACAACGCAAAATACTGCTATTCCTGTAAAGATTGTATACTCGCCTAAACTTTCAGAAGCTTCACCTAATAAACCTGCAAGTTTATTTCCAAAACCTGTCATTGCAAAATAAACACCCATCATTAGTGATGCATATTTTAATGGAGCAAGTTTAGTAATATAAGATAAGGCAACTGGAGAAATACATAGTTCACCTACTGTATGGAATAAATATGCTAATACTAACCAGTACATAGCTGAAGAACCATTGCTCTCATATTGACCTGCAGCTGCAGTCATAAAGAAAAATCCTGTTCCCATTATTATTAATCCAATGATCATTTTAAATAATGAAGTAGATACTTTTCCTTTTAATTTTCTATTTGCCCAATAGGCTGCAACTGTGGTTCCTAAGAAAATAATAAACATTGCATTTAAGGATTGAAACCAAGATGCTGGTACTTCCCAACCCATTAACATTCTATCGGTTTTTTCTGAGGCATAAATATTCATTAACCCACCTGCTTGTTCAAAAGCTCCCCAAAACACAATAACCAACAGGAACGAAACGAAAAGAACAACTACTCTATCTTTTTCAATTTTGGATAATGGTTTTCTCATTGCCTCTTTGTCAACTTCGTTTGTTGAAGTTCCTAAGAAGTTTCCAACATGTTTCAAGTGTTTTTGTCCAGCTAAATACTGTACAAGTCCTGCTGCCATACCAATACCAGCAAGTCCAAAACCATAATGCCATCCATAAGTTTCTCCTACATAACCAACAATTAACGCTGCTAGAAATGCTCCTAAATTAATACCAATATAAAATATTGTAAACCCTTTATCTCTTCTAATATCTCCTTGTTTATATAGACCTCCAACCATAGTTGAAATGTTGGGTTTTAGCATTCCTACACCAGCAATAATTAAACCTAATCCTGAGTAAAATGCCCACATTTGTTCAACAGCCAAAATACTATGACCAGCAACTAAAAGAATTCCACCATATAAAACTGATTTCTTTTGACCTAAAAATTTGTCAGCAATCCAACCTCCTGGAATTGATGCGACATATACCAACATCGTATACCAGCCATATAATGCTAAGGCGTCTCCATTTGACCATCCTAAACCTGCATTACCATCAGTAGTGGCTGCTACTAAATAAAGCACTAAAATTGCACGCATTCCATAATAGGAAAAACGTTCCCACATTTCGGTAAAAAATAGAACATAGAGTCCAACTGGATGTCCAAATAATTCTTTTTGTTTCATTGTAGCTGAATTTGCCATAATAATAGTTATTAGTTATAGTTTAATTAGTTTGATTGTGATTGAAAAACGAATAACGCAAGACTAAAGTGCTGTCATTTATTAAGAGTATTCGTTTCATAAGTTAAAATAAGTTCGCCTTATTGTTGCTGCAATGTAAAAAAACGCATTGATTATTACAACCATTTTTATTCATTCTACACAGAAACCAGATAAATTGCTCAAGATTTTAACAATTTAAGGAGTTATGCTACAAGAATAGTATCTTTGCACATTATTAAATTATTTCATGGCTAAATACGTTTCTGGTTTTTCTAAACTGTCTAAATCCGATAAAATAAATTGGATTGTAGATACCTATTTTTCTAATAACAAGGATGCTAAGTCCATATTAAAACAATATTGGAATTCAAATGACAAACTTCAAAGTTTACATGATGAATTTATTGAGAACACAATTACCAATTATTATTTACCACTTGGTGTTGCTCCTAATTTTTTAATTAATGGGAAGCACTACACCATACCAATGGCAATTGAGGAAAGCTCTGTAGTTGCTGCGGCAAGTAAAGCTGCCAAGTTTTGGTTGGATAGAGGTGGTTTTAAAGCCGAAGTGATTTCGACGACCAAAATTGGTCAAGTCCATTTTATGTACGAAGGCCATGTTGAACTCCTCAAATCTTATTTTGATTTCATTAAACCAAAATTGATTTCAGATACCAAGTCGATCACCAAAAATATGGAAAAACGTGGTGGAGGTATTTTAGATATTGAACTCATTGATAAAACAAGTTCTTTAAACAACTATTATCAGCTTCATGCTTCCTTTGAAACTCAAGATGCCATGGGAGCCAATTTTATAAACTCTTGTTTAGAACAATTTGCAAAGACGTTTAAAGACAATGCTAATGGTTTTGAGAATTTTAATTCTGATGATCTTGAAATTGTGATGAGTATTTTATCCAATTATGTTCCCAATTGTCTGGCACGAGCAGAAGTGAGTTGTAAGGTATCTGAACTCAATGAATCAGAAAATATTTCACCTGAAGACTTTGCAAACAAATTCTTGCAAGCTATACAAATAGCAGAAGTTGAACCATACAGAGCAGTCACGCATAACAAAGGCATTATGAATGGAATTGATGCCGTAGTGCTAGCCACTGGAAATGATTTTAGAGCTGTGGAAGCCGGAGTTCACGCTTATGCAACAAAAAATGGTAGATACACAAGTTTAACACATGCCTCTGTTGAAGACGGTGTTTTTAAATTTTGGATGGAAATTCCGTTGGCATTAGGTACTGTTGGAGGGCTTACAAATTTACATCCTTTGGTAAAATTATCTTTAGAACTTTTGGGAAAACCTAGTGCAAAAGAACTGATGCAAATTGTTGCCGTAGCTGGATTAGCACAAAATTTTGCAGCTCTTAGATCACTAACTACAACTGGAATACAGCAAGGGCACATGAAAATGCATTTAATGAATATTTTAAATCAATACAATGCAAACAAACAAGAAAAAAAGGTGCTTGTTGAACATTTTAAAACCAATGTTGTGACTCATAATGCCGTTGTTGATGCCATTGAAAAACTAAGACAATAGTGACCACTTATAGAAGTAACGGAAAGTTATTATTAACCGCTGAATATGTTGTGCTTGATGGTGCAAATGCTTTGGCTTTGCCTACAAAATATGGCCAGAGTTTAACGGTTGAACCCTTTGATAAACCTCAACTGAATTGGAAAAGTATTGACCATAAAGGAGAAATTTGGTTTGAAGCCTTAATAATTCTTGAAAAGATTGCTTCGGATTTTTCAAATCCTTCCAGTGACCTTGAGAAAAGAGTCATTGAGATATTGCATTCTGCCAAACAATTAAATTCAGAATTTTTAAAAAATGATAGTGGATTTAAGGTGACAGCCAAGCTTGATTTTCCAAATAATTGGGGATTAGGAAGCTCTTCAACATTAATTAACAATATTGCCAATTGGGCCAATGTTGATGCTTATCAACTGTTAGAACTTACATTTGGTGGCAGTGGTTATGATATTGCTTGTGCTCAATGTAACAATCCAATTACATATCAAAACAATCTAGATAAAACAAGAACTGTAAATTCTATCTCATTTAATCCACGTTTTAAGAATGAGCTGTTTTTTGTGCATTTAAACCAAAAGCAAAATAGCAGACATGGTATAGAGCACTATAAAACAAATAAACAGAATGTTCTATCCATTATCAAGGAGATTAATTCAATAACTGATAGTATAATAAATTGTTTGTCCATTTCAGAATTCGAAACCCTAATCTCTGCACATGAGCAGATTATATCCAAACTCATTAATTTACCTACGGTAAAATTAGCATTATTTCCAGATTATTCTAAAGCTATTAAAAGTCTCGGAGCTTGGGGAGGCGATTTTGTTTTGGCCACTGGTAGTCCTGATGACATGTCCTACTTTAAAAATAAAGGCTACCAAACCATTATTCCTTACAATGAGATGATACTATAAAAAAAGAGCCTTAAAAAAGGCTCTTTCAATATTCTTATTCATTATACTAACTACTAGTAAAATGTAGCTCTGTTGTCTTCTATTTTTGCAGATTCTCTTAACGCATTAAACAACACAGTACTTACGTTACTTGATTTTGCTGTTGAAACTCTATTGGCAGCGGCTTGATAGCTAGGCAATTCAGCAGCATAATTGATTTTGGTAACTTGAATCATATACATCCCTAAATTACCTGATAGTAATTTAGATGTTTGACCTTCTTGAAGTCCAAATGCTGCACCTACAATATAAGGTTCTCTACCAGCTCCAGATAAGGTTGGATTTTTCATATTAACAGCAGCAGCTGTTTTAATAGTTTGACCCTCACTAGCTGAAACCTCTTCCAATGTGTTTCCAGATACTCGTTCTTTAATTAAGGCTGCTTTCTTTTCTTTTCTTATCGCAGGTAAAGCAGTAACTGAAGCTTTCTCAGGTGTCATTAATCCTTTTTTATTAATTGCAGTCACAACTGCAACTGCATAACCACCACCTTGAATATTGAAACGCTTAACACTGCCTACTTTTACACCATCTTCAAAAGCCCAACGCACCATAGCACGTTGTGAACCCAAACCAGGTATAGACTCATCTAATTCTTTGATATTACTAACTGGTTTTACCGCATAGCCGCTTTCTTGTGCCACATCCTGAAAAACGCCATTAGTAACAGCAATTTCAAATTTTGACGTTCTATTGTAAACATCATCAATCGTTTGCTCCGATGGCTCAATTGGTAATGATAGATTTCCAACTTTAACTGCTTTTTGTCTTTCCCCTTGACTTAATATTTCAATAATGTGATAACCAAAAGCAGTTTTTACAACCTGTAAATCTCCAACTTTATTTTCAAAAGAAAAGTCTCTAAACTCAGGTGCATAACTATCGGTGAATGCAAATTCGATTTCTCCGTCATTTTCATTACTTACTTTATCCGATGACAAATCTAATAAAGCTTTAAATTTTGAACGATTTGCTCTGATTGCAGCATAAATACTATCTGCCGTTTTCTTAGCTTCAGCATCAGTCTTAGTTACTGCAGCATCAACTCTTGTTGCTCCAACAAATGGAATTAATATATGTCTAACTTTAGCCGAATCTGGCACCTGCTTTGTCTCAATTAACTTTGTTGCTTTATAAAAATTTGCATCTTTATAAGGACCATAAACATCACCAATATTCATTTTATAAACAGTATCAGCTATTGTAGCTGGCAATGCACTTTTAAACACGAAACCATCATACAACTTTACTGCTGAGTGTTCAGCTAAAAATGTTGATTCATCTTTGGTGTCTTTAAATCCTATTTCAGTTTCATCAATTTCTGTAGTTGTCGGGTTATCAACTTTTCCATTAATTAATGAAATTACTTCATTTTTTACAGCCTCCTCATCTTCTAAAGATGGTTCTTCTTTAAACTGAACAAAGAACATATCTCTTGATTCATCAACTTCATACTTTTCTTTGTTTTTGTTCACATAAGCCTTGATATCACTTTGACTTACAGTAATTGTACTATCAGGTATTGAAGCAAATGGAATTTGAACAAATCTAATATCAACATTGTCATTTTCAAGCTTATAGTCTAATTCACCATCTGCCAAAGTACCAATCAATCCAGCTCTCACCATATTGGTGTACATTTGTTCTTTTCCTGTAGCTGCAATATTAGCTTCAAAATTAGTCCAGGCCTCATAGTTAATTGGTGAGCCGTTTAATAAAGCAGTTTCAGGTTCAATAGCTTTAAGATTAGCTATAAACTCATTCAATTTATTTTCATCAAAAGCACCAGCATCGTTTTTAAACTCTTCAAAACCACCAAGACTTTGACTTAGTAAATTTCTAATATAATCTCTTTCAACAGTTAAGCCCAATTCTTCATATTGTGCTTCAAATACAGCCTTTCTAACCTCTTGATCCCAAACTGTGTTCATGGCTTGAGTGCTAGACATAGAGTTACCATACTGTCTTTGAGCATTTTCTACTCTATTCATAAACTCATCACGATCTATATCAACACCGTTTATGGTTGCTACAACATTTTGTGATTTACTTGAAAAGCCACTACTGTTTTTAAACAAGTCTGCTAATACAAATGAAAAAAGTGCTAACGCGATAACTAATATTAAGAAAAGTGAGCGTTGTCTTATTTTATTTAAAATTGCCATTGATTTTATTAATTTTATTAAATATAGTGGGCGAAAATACCATTTTCTATTAAATTATAAAAGCCCTTTATCGTATTAATTTGGTTCTTGTGGGAAAATTACTCATCATCGAGTATTTCTAAAGAAACGAGGTCTATTTTGGTGGTTGAAACTTCTAATATTTTAAATAGAAATTTATTTAATTTCACTTCTGCATTTTGCTCTGGTATCCCTTCTGTAAAGTTTACAATCATTCCTCCTAAGGTTTCATAATTTTCACTTTCAGGAAGATCAAGTTTATATGTTTCGTTGAGATAGTCAACCTCTAAACGCGCTGAAAATTTATAATTTTTATGGTCTATTTGCTCTTCAAGTAACTCAATACTATCATGCTCATCTTCAATTTCGCCAACCAATTCTTCAACAATATCTTCAACAGTAATGATTCCCGAAGTTCCACCGTATTCATCTAAAACAACTGCGATGCTTTTACGCTTTCTAATTAATATATTTAGGATGTCTTTTACCAACATGGTTTCTGGCACAAACTCAACCGGCATCACTATAGACTTTATCGTTTTAGGTTTTTTGAACAAATCAAAAGAATGTACATAACCTAAAATATCATCAATGGTGGTTTTATATACTAGAATTTTGGAATACCCAGTTGCTGTAAACAATTCGTTTAATGATTTTACCGAATCGTGAATTTCAACAGCTTCCAATTCAGTTCTAGGAATCATAACTTCGCGAGCTTTTACGTCTGAAAACTCTAAAGCATTTTGAAAAATTTGAATTTCACTATCGATATCATCCTTTTCTTCAACCGATTCCATTTG